>JBIOUP010000211.1:0-3161 GCA_044867305.1 Dermatophilaceae bacterium | reverse complement strand
TCCGGAGCCTGCATCTGCTGGGGGACCGAGAACCGCGAAGCCAGCGTGCGGCTCGTGCGCGCCGGCCCGGCCAGTCCACACGGCGCGAGCGTCGAGGTGAAGGTCATCGACCCCTCTGCCAACCCGTACCTCGCGTCGGCAACCATTCTCGCCTTGGCGCACCACGGCATACAGAAGAGCCTGCCCCTACCGGCAGAGACGACGGACGATCCCAGCCTGCTGTCGCCGCGGGAGCGTTCAGCTGCCGGTATCGACGTACTCGAACAGGACCAGGGGGTGATGCTGGACCGGCTCGAGTCCTCGCAGCTGATGCGGGAGGTCCTCGGCGCGGCGGCGCTCGAGGCGCTGCTCGCCGTTCGGCGACACGAGCGTGCAGCCTACGACGGACCGCCCGAGACCGTGGCCGAGTCGCTGCGGCTGGCCTGGAGCGTGTGACATGGCACCGCTCGTCCCGGTTCCCCCCGAGCTGGTCGATGCGATCGAGCAGGTCCGCCTCGTCGATCATCACGTCCACGGAGCACTGGCCTGGTCGCCGTCCCGCGCGGCGTTCGGCGACGCGCTCAACGAGGCCGACACCGACCCCGTGCCCGGCGACGTCGACCCCTTCGACAGCCAGCTCGGTTTCGCGATCCGAGCGCACTGCGCGTCCGTCCTCGGGCTACCCCGCCATGCCTCGGCCGACGACTACTGGACGGCTCGGTCGGCGTTGCCGGAGCCGGAGGTGAACCGTCGCTTCCTGCAGGCCGCCGGGGTCAGCGACTGGATCGTCGACCCAGGGATCGGAGCCGGCGCGCTCCTGGACCCAGCTGCGATGGCGGTGTCGTCGCAGGCGTCCAGCCAGCATGTCGTGCGCTTGGAGACCATGGTCGAGAACCTCGCCCGGCTGGGCACACCACCGGCAGCGGTGGTCGAGGATCTGCGCGGGGCGCTGCACTCGCTGAGCAGCCATGTCGTCGGAGCCAAGACGATCCTCGCGTACCGGTGTGGCTTCGCCGTCGACCTGAGCCGGCCGAGCGACGATGCCGTGCGAACGGCATACGCGAGCTGGGTAGGGAACCTTGGCGACGAGCACCCCCGGGTGACCGACCCGGTGCTCATCGCGTTCGGCATCCACGAGGCATTGCAGCTAGGGCTGCCGCTGCAGATCCATGTCGGCCTGGGCGACCGGGACTTGACCTTGGCCGACTCGGATCCGTTGTTGCTCACCGGCTTGCTGCGTACGTCGGAAGCGCGACGCTCGGCAATCCTGCTGCTGCACTGCTACCCCTTCGAGCGGGAGGCGGGCTACCTCGCTCAGGGCTTCGCCAACGTCTTTCTCGACGTGGGCCTGTCGGTGAACTACCTGGGCGCCCGGGCTACCGCCCTGGTGGCGCGGACCTTCGAGCTGGCGCCGTTCCACAAGATCCTCTACTCCTCCGACGCGGCCGGGCCGGCGGAGCTGCACTACCTCGGCGCCCGGCTGTGGCGTGTGGCGTTGACGCGCGTGCTCGGGCAGTTCGTCGCCGACGACGACTGGTCGCTTGCCGATGCGGTTCGGGTGGCGCGGATGGTGAGCAGGGACAACGCGTTCCGCGCCTATCCCAAGCTGGCCAATGGGGGCTCGTAGCCATATGGTCGGCGGATGTTTGACAAAGCGGCAGGAATAACCCCCGCCTTGGACCATCAACTGCCGCGACGCACGATAACTGCCGCCGTGCACGGAACCTGCTCAGGCTAGCCGCTGCCCGAGGTGAGCGACTCGATCCACTCGCGAGCGTCGACGAAGTCGGCGTCGGCCATGCCGGCCCCGACAACGCTCGGCTGGCCGTCGGCGCGTGCATAGGACCCGAGGAAGCGCACACCCATGCAGACCCGCTTGAGCCCGATGAGCGACTCGCGCACGCGCTCTTCGGTGAGGTGGCCCTCGAAGTCGATCGAGAAGCAGTACGAGCCCATCGCCTCTCCCGTGGGCCGCGACTCCAGCCGGGTCATGTTCACGCCCCGCACCGCGAACTGCTCCAGCAGCTCAAGCAGGCCACCAGGACGGTCCGCGTGCTGGAACAGCACCACCGTGGTCTTGTCTCGGCCGGTCGCGTCGGGCATCGAGCCGGGGCGGCTCACCAGCACGAACCTCGTCACCGCCGCCCCGTTGTCGCCGATGTCCTCGGCCAGCACCTGCAGGCCGAATGTCTGGGCCGCCACAGGTGCGCACACTGCCGCGTCGAAGGGCGCCCCTTGGCCATCCCCGAGGCTCTGCGCCGATGACGCGGTCGACAAGGTCGGGACGTAGGCCGCGTCCGGCAGGTTGCGCTCCATCCAGCCGCGCACCTGGGCCCACGCGTGCGAGTGGGTGCCGACGGCGCGGACCTCGCTGATCGGCATACCGGGTCGAGCCGCCAGCACGAAGGTCACCGGCACGAGCACCTCACCAATGATGTGCAGCTGCTCGCCGACGGAGAGCGCGTCCAACGTCGCGCTCACGCCGCCCTCGACCGAGTTCTCGATCGGCACCATCGCCGCGTCGATCTCGCCGGCTCTCAACGCAGCCAGCGCGGCACCGACCGACCCGAACGGCACGTGCTCACCGTCGTGCGAGGTCGCCCACTGACCAAGGGCCATCTGGCAGAACGTACCCTCCGGCCCCAGGTAGCCGTAACGCGTCATGCTCGTCCCGAGCGGTTCGAGAGAGTCTGGTCCACGTGGGCAGGGTACGCGACGCTCAGCGCAGCGTGACCTGCCGGCTCAGTATGCCGTTGCGCGCACGTCGCTCGTCCGGGGTCAGCGCCGCGGTCGACGCGGTTGCGTCGGCGAGCCGCGCCGCCATCGCCGCCACCGGCTCGGCGAGCGATTCCGCCCCCCGCTCGCGGTCCACCTCCCAAACGGGGATGAGCAGGCCACAGGCTCGGAAGGCGCCGAGCAACCGGGTATCCGGCGCGAGCCGGTCATGGTGGGCCGCATGCAACCGGGACAATGCATCGGTCGCGCGGTCCTCGTCGCCCGGCAGTACCCAGCGCACGAACGAGCGTTCACCCATGGCAACCCGGTAGACCGATGGCGCACCGTCGACACGCACAGTCGGCGGCACCGATGCGTTGGCCTGTTCCAGCGCCGCGGCAGCCTCCTCATCGAGCTGCTGCTCATCGACCCAGAAGTCGAAACCCTCGGAGAGGGTCACCTCGAAG
>JBIOUP010000210.1:0-6812 GCA_044867305.1 Dermatophilaceae bacterium | reverse complement strand
AGTGGATCTTCGGGTCACGCATCCAGTCCCACTGGCCGTGCATGACGTTGTGGCCGATCTCCATGTTGTCGATGATCTTGGCGATCGACAGCCCGGCAGTCCCGAGCAGCCACGCCGGCGGGAACCCGGAGAACAGCAGGACTGCCCGGCTGCCCATCTCGAGGTAACGGTTGGCCTTGATGACTGTGCGGATGTATGCCGCGTCGCGGGCTCCGCGCGAGTCGATGACCTCCTGGCGCAGCGCGTCCAGCTCGCGCCCGAGGGCCTCGACCTGCTCGGCGCTCAGGTGCGCGGTCGGGTCGGGCTTGCCCGAGGGCTTCGGGTGCAGGACCCGCTCCCCCGAGCCCACGACCGACAGTCGGCTCCCCTCGCGGGACGGCGCAGGCTTAGGGCTGCGCTCGAGGTCGGTGCTGACGGGCACGTCGGTGCCGGTTGCGGTCCGTTCGGCGAGCAATGTCATTGGTACTCCTTCGTCGGTCGAGTGCGGGTCTCGCCTCGATCGTCTGGCTTTCGGACGCCCAGTCGCCTCAGTGAGACGGGCGTGAGAGTCGCTTGCGCGACCTGAGCGTCAGTGCTCGATCTGGCAGTCGCCGGCGGCTGCCGACACACACGTCTGGATCTTTACCCCGTCGTCGGGCACGGCAAGCGTCAGCTCGCCGGTCCGCAGGTCGCGAACCGCCCCCTCGCGCAGCGGCAGGACGCACCCGTAGCAGATGCCCATCCGGCATCCCGAGGGCATGAGCACGCCGGCGTCCTCGGCCACGTCGAGGATCGGGGTCGCGCCGTCGGCGTCGAGGACCGTCCCGCTCTCGGTGAACCGGACCGTGCCCCCCTCGCCTGCGACGACGATGCTGGGCCGGAACCGCTCGGTGTGCAGCCGGTCATAGACGCCGGCCGCGCTCCAGTGCGCCTCGGCGGCGTCGAGCAGTCCGGTGGGTCCGCACAGCCACACCTCCCGAGAGCGCCAGTCGGGCACGAGGGTGTCCAGCTCGGCGAGGTCGAGCATGCCGTCAATGTCGGTATGCCGTTCCAGCAGCCGCAGCTGCCCATGCGCGGCGAGGGTGCGCAGCTCGGCGCCGAAGATGACCTGCTCACGGGTTGGAGCCGAGTGCAGCAAAACCGCGTCGGGCAGGTCGGCCAGCCGGTTGCGCAGCATCCCCATCACCGGCGTGATGCCGCTGCCGGCGGTGAGGAACAGCACCTTGGCCGGCAGCTTTGCCGGCAGGACGAAGTCGCCGGTCGCCTGGTCGAGCATCACGAGCGTTCCCGGCTCGGTGCGGTGCACCAGGTGGTTGCTCACCACCCCGTCCGGAATTGCCTTGGGCGTGATCGTGAGCAGCCCGTCAGTGCGGTCGGTGCGCGAGGTGACCGAGTACGCCCGCCAGTTGCGCACGCCGTCGATGTCGATGCCGATGCGGATGTACTGTCCCGGCAGGTGCCCGCGCCACCCGCGGCCCGGGCGGATGGTGACGGTGGCGGCGTCGGTGCTCTCCGGCCGGACGTCGACGATCTTGCCGCGCAGGTCCGCGCCCGCACGCATGGGATCGAACAGATCCAGGTAGTCAGCCGGCAGCAATGGTGTGGTGACAAGCTCGGCCACCCGCCACACCCGGTCGCGCAGGCTACGGCGACTCGGAGTGGTCAGCGAAGCGGTCATGTCTTCATTGTTCCACCGCCACCCGCTAGGTCTCTGGCGCTGCAACGTGAATCATCGCCTAGGATTTGTTCGCTATGAACAACCTGGAACCCTCCGTCGCTGCCGCCACGCTACCTACGCGTGTCGAGCGGATCGAGCTGGACCCCGCGGCATACGATCGCGTTGTCTCTGTCGTCTCGGCCGTCGCGGACGATGCCGTGGCCACGATCATGGCCGAGGTCCCCGCGTATGCCGGCCCGTTCTCCGGAGACCTCGGCGAGCGCATCCGACAGGCGGTCCAGTTCGCGCTTGTTGGCTTCCTTGACCTCACGCGGGCCGGCGGCGACGCCGACCCTTCGGTGCCCGTGGCGCCAAGCATCGCGGCGGCATACGAGCTGGGCAAGGGCGAGGCCCGCAACGGGCGCAGCATGGACGCCTTGCTCGCCGCGTACCGAGTCGGCGCGCGAGTGGCCTGGCGGGGGCTGTCGCGCGAGGCGGTCGCGGCCGGGGTCTCCTCACGGGTCGTGAGCGCCTTCGCCGAGCTCGTCTTCGCCTATATCGACGCCTTGTCGGCTGCCAGCATCGCCGGCCACAGCGAGGAGCTGGCCACCCTCGGGCGGGTGCGGGAGCGCCATCTCGAGCAGCTGGTGCGCCACCTGCTCTCTGGCCAGGACCCCACGACGCTGGCCGCGGCCGCTGAACGTGCGGAATGGTCACCGCCCCGGACCCTCACCGCCGTGCTGCTCCCGGAGGGGCAGGCCGGGGCGGTGCTCGGCTTGCTCGACGGGCGCACTCTCGTGGCAACCGGGGAGCTGCCCGGTGTGGCCGAGGAGGGGATCTCGGTGCTGCTCGTGCCCGACGTGCGCGGCACCGACCGTCAGCGGCTGCTCGAGATGCTCGACCAGCGCGCCGCCGTCGTCGGACCGGCCCGACCCTGGATGCAGACCCGGACTTCCTATGAACGGGCGGTCCGCGGCCGGTCTCTGCCGCGAGCGACTCAGCGGGACGCGGTCGACACAGACGAACGCCTCGTCGAGGTGATCCTGCTGGCTGACCCGGAGGCGCTGGCTGACCTGCGCACCCAGGTGCTGGAACCACTCGGCGCGCTGCGTCCGGCGGCTCGGGCGCGACTGGCCGAGACGCTGCGCTCGTGGCTGCTGCACCACGGCCGACGAGAGCTCATCGCCGAGCACCTCTACGTCCACCCGCAGACCGTGCGCTACCGGATGACCCAGCTGCGCGGGATCTTCGGCGACCGGCTCGATGACCCGGAGGAGGTGTTGCGGCTTACCATCGCGCTCGCCGTGCCGCCGGTGGAGGCCGGCTAACGGACAGGCGTGCGCCGCGTTCCGGTTCGACAACCCCACCCTCCAGGCGTCACCCACCACGGTTTTCCCCAGCAACCACCGGATCCGGTCGTTGATGTGGAAAAGCGTGTTGCCCGGGTTGGGCAAGCAGGCGTTTGGCGACGGTGGCAAGCGCTCGGCCGGCTCAGCTGAGGATGTCCTTACGCCGGAAGTTGCGGTAGGCGAGCGCGAGGAACAACACGGCATACGCCACGGACCACAGGGTTCCGCGCCGCATGGAGGTCCAGTCCACCGTGGCGTTGAGCAGGTCCAGCCAGGCCCGGTTGTAGTGCATCGGCAAGGCGTTACGCCACTCGCCCAGGCTCTCGATCTGACCCAGGATCGAGGAGATGATGGTCACGAGCACTGCGCCGCCGACCGCGGCGAGCGGGGCGTCGGTGCGTGTGCCCAGCCAGAACGCGATCGCTGCCACCTGCCACAGCATGACGAACAGGTATGCCGTGGCCACCGCCAGCCGGGGCCAGAGCTGGTCCCAGCCGAGCACCCCTCCGACCGGGTTGGTGAACGGTGCCGATCCGTAGGCGACCAGCCCCACCAGCAGTGACCAGGCCACGAGTACGACAACCGCGGCTGCGGTCGTGGTGAACGCAATGACCAGCTTGCTGGTCAGCAACCGGGCGCGGGGAACGGGTGCGACGAGCAGGTAGCGCAGCGTCGCCCAGGACGCTTCGGACGGCACGGCGTCCCCGGCGAACAGGGCCGCGAGCACGACGAGGAGGAACTCCGCCGCGGCGAACACCGCGAACATGGCGAAGTTCGCCGCTCCGAGCTGGGCGAGGTCGGCCAGGCGTGCGCCGGCCGGTGGTCCCGGGTTGCTGCGACCGAAGGCGAAGCCGCCGACGAGCACCAGCGGCAAGGCCCCCAGCAGGACGAACGACCACACCGTGCGCCGACGTCCCAGCTGACGGCCCAGCTCGGCCCGCCACGACAGCGGCTTGCGCCGCTGCCCCGGGCCCGCCCTCTCGCCCTCCCCCTCGCCGGGTCGATGTGACTGCGCATCGGAAACCACGGCGGTAACACCTCGACTCGGCTCAGGCGGTGGCGCAGTCATCGGGCGCGCACCCGCCTGAGCTCGTCGGTGACTGAGCCGTCAGGGTTGTGGGCATGTGCGGCGTCGAGGTGCTGGGCTTGGGCGATCACGCCGAGGAAGACCTCCTCCAGATGGCGACGGCTGCTCACCCCGTCGACGTTGGCCCCGGTGCCGGTAGCGGCTCGTACGACCTCGGCGCGGGACAGGTCGGCGAGGACGGTCAAGGTCGGCTCGCTGCCGTCCCCGGTCACCTCGACGGCCCGTATGCCGGCCACGCCCCTGAGCGCCTCGGCCGCGACGGCAGGGTCTGACCCGCTTTCCAGAGTGAGGATCGTGGTGTCCGAGCTGTCGAGCAGGTCGGCCACCCGCCCCGCCGTCACGACGCGGCCGGCATGCATGACGACGACGTGCGAGCAGGTCAGCTCGACCTCGGCGAGCAGGTGACTGGAGATGACCACGGTGCGTCCGGCCGCGGCATACCGGTGCAGGATCGGGCGCATGGCCGCAATCTGCGGCGGGTCGAGCCCATTGGTCGGCTCATCGAGCACGAGAACGTCGGGCAGGCCGAGCATCGCCTGGGCGATGCCGAGCCGCTGGCGCATGCCATGGCTGTAGGAGCGCACCGGTCGGTCGATGGCTCCGCCGAGGGCGGCCACCTCGAGGGCTTGGTCGTAGCCGGCCTGCTCGTCCGGTCGGCCGGTGGCGGCCCAGTAGGCGCGCAGGTTCGCCCGGCCGGTGAGGTGCGGCAGGAACCCGGGTCCCTCCACGAGCGCGCCCACCCGGCCCAGCACCGGCGAGCCGGCGCTCACCGGCCGGCCCAGCACGTGCACGCTGCCGGAGTCGGACCGGATCAGGCCCATGACCATGCGCAGCGTCGTGGTCTTGCCGGCGCCGTTGGGCCCGAGCAGGCCGACGACCTGACCACGGTCGGCCCGCCACGAGACGTCATCGACAGCTCGGTGCCCGTCGGCGAAGGTCTTGACCAGCCGCTCGACGACGAGTGGGACGTCGGCGTCGTCGGCGCGCCCCGCCGCGCGTCGGCGCCGTCGTCGGCGAAGCCAGGCATCGATCATCACGGCGAGCAGCAGCACGCCGATACCGATGGCCACGCCCACCGACTCCAGGTCCGCGTCGCCTGTCCCCGTGATGCGGGTGGCCTCGACCGTGGGCAGCGCCAAGCTGGCCTCGGTGAGCTCGACGCGGTCTGCCCGCGCCTGGCGAGGACCGGCATACATGGTGTCGGTCGTGGTGACCAGCACCCGCACGCTGCTGCCGCCCTCGAGCGCCCAGGTCGCCGGTGCCAGGGCGACCTCGACCGCGGTCGGAATGCCCGGAGCCACGCTGAAGCTCACGGGTGCCACGAGACGCCGCGGCAGCGAGGGCTGATCGGCGTTGACCTGCCACAGGGACACGAAGAGCGTGACCGCAGGCGATGTGGACGTCACAGTGAGCCGCAGTCGTGGTGAGCCGACGACGGCGATCCGCTCACTGACTGCGGTGGACTCGAACGCCGCCGACTGCCCGGGCAGCGCGGCGAGCTGGTAGCCGGCGGCCCCCGAAGCCAGACCCGCCAAGCCCGGCACCGCGACGACCGACTCGGGCTCACCGCCCGGGGGGTTGAGCACGGTGCGGGCCGGGGTCTGCTGCAGCGGCAGGTCGGTCACGCCCGGTGGGGTGAGGTATGCCGGTGCCGCGTACAGCGGCGCGACGCTGGCCCGGCGCGGGATGGGCGCCGCGTAGACGAAGCCAGGCACGGGAAGCGGGCCGCCGGCCGCCCGCTTCGTGTCGCCGTCGAGGTAGTAGGAGAGCCACGTGCGCAGCGCCTCCTCGTCGTCACCGGTCGTGGTACTGGTGGCGTCGTGCCCGCCGTCGATCCACCGGACCGCAACCGCTACCCCTCGGGCAGCGAGCGCCCGGGCGCTCGCGTCGGCCTGCTCGATGCCGAAGAGGGTGTCCGCCATGCCCTGCACGAGCAGCGTTGGCGCCGTAGCGCCGCCGAGCAGCGCCTTGGGGCTGTGTTCGTGCAGCATCGCGACCAGCTGCGCGTTGGGGGTGGCGGTCTCTGCGGCGTTGAGGAACAACCGGCACACGGTCGGGTCGAAGCGGCCGCACACCGGGCCGGCTCCAGCTGCCGGGCTGGTCGGTGTGCCGGCCGGGGTGGAGGGTGTGGCGGTCGGAGACGCCTGTGGCGCGACCGCGCCCGAGCCGTCGGCGCTACCCATTGCCGAACCGAAGAAGCGTGACGCCCACAGTTGCTTGAACGGACCCGGGGTCGAGGTCCGGTCGACCTCGCCGGGGCTTGCCGACGCCGCCGACGTCACGGCGAACTGAGGGAAGAACGCGTCGGCGAGATCGTTCCACGTGACGGCCGGGACGACAGCGTCGATGCGTGGGTCCGTGGCAGCGGCCATGAGGACGAGAGCGCCGCCGTACGAGGCGCCGGCGGCGCCGACGCGCGGGTCGCCCGGCCCGTCGAGGCGCACGTCCGACCGCGCCGCGAGCAGGTCGACGAGCCGGCGGGCATCGGCGATCTCGTATGCCGGGTCGTTGAGGTGGATCCGCCCGCCGGACTGCCCGAACCCGCGGGCCGAGTACGCCAGCACGACATACCCTCGCCCGGCCAGGTCCCGCGCCCGGTCGAGCAGGTCGTTCTTGCTGCCCCCGAAGCCGTGCGCCAGCAGGACCGCTGGGTGCGGTCCCGCAGAGCCTGGAGCAACGAGGGTGACGTCGAGCGACACCCGGGTGCCGTCCGGTTCCGGGCCCACCGGCACGGACTGCG
>JBIOUP010000209.1:0-4954 GCA_044867305.1 Dermatophilaceae bacterium | reverse complement strand
GCCGGATGATCCTGGACTCGCTGCGCTACTGGGTGACCAGCTGCCACGTCGACGGCTTCCGGTTCGACCTCGCGGTTGCGCTGGGCCGTGGCAAGAACGACGAGTTCGACCCGAACCACCCGTTCATCGTCGCGCTGCGCACCGACCCGGTCCTCTCGCACGTGAAGAACATCGCCGAGCCGTGGGACGTCGGCATGCAGGGCTGGCGGACCGGGCAGTTCCCACCCCCGTTCAGCGAGTGGAACGACCGCTTCCGCGACCGGGTGCGTTCCTTCTGGCTCACAGATGTGGCGCGCGAGCTGGGCGGGCACTCCGGCCACGGCGTTCAGGACCTGGCCACTCGGTTGGCCGGCTCGGCGGACCTGTTCCATCACAGCGACCGGGCGACGTTCGCATCGGTCAACTTCGTGGCAGCGCACGACGGCTTCACCTCCGCCGACCTGACCATGTACTCCGCCAAGCACAACGAGCGCAACGGCGAGGGCAATCGAGACGGCACCGACAACAACCACTCGTGGAACCACGGGATCGAAGGGCCCCTCGACGACGGCCTGTCCGCCGGGCTGCGCAGGCGCAGCATGCGCAACCTGGTCGGCACCCTGATGGTCTCCGCGGGCCTACCGATGGTGCTGGCGGGCGACGAGGTCGGCCACAGTCAGCAGGGCAACAACAACGCCTACTGCCAGGACAACGAGCTGTCCTGGATCAACTGGGAGCTGCTGCCCTGGCAAGAGGACCTGCTGGCCACGACCCGCTTCCTCACCGCCTTGCGCGCCGAGCACCCCGTGCTGCGCCAGCGAGCCTTCTTCAAGGGCAGCCCGGTGCACGTCGACGGGTCCAAGGACTTGGAGTGGTATGCCGCGGACGGCACACCGATGAGCATGCACCGTTGGGGCGACGGACGCCGGCGGACCCTGCAGATGTACCTCAACGGAGCCTGGCAGGGTCACGAGTCCCTGCTCGTCGTCCTGCATGGCGGCATCCATGATGTGCCGGTGAGCCTTCCACGCCCACCCGGCGTCACGGCATACCACCTGCTGTGGGACAGCGCGTGGGACCGCCCGAGGCGACGAGCCACGCCGGTTTCGCTGGACGAGCCACAGATCGTCGTGCCGGCCTCGCTGCGGATCTACCGCGCAACGTCGGACCTATGACGCCATGACGGCGGCGGTCGAGCGAAGGAGGCGCCGGTGAGCCGCCGAGGCTGGGTGCTGTTCCTTACGCTCAGCGTGTGCTGGGGAATCCCGTACCTGTTCATCCGCATCGCGGTCGCGGAGTGGGACCCGCTCATCGTCGCGTTCGGCCGAACCGCTTTGGGCGCTCTGCTGCTGTTGCCGCTGGCGTGGCGGGCCCGCGCCTTCCGCGGTCTTCGCGCGCAATGGCGGCCGCTGCTGGTCTACACGGGCGTTGAGATCGTCGGGCCGTGGTTCTTCATCGGCCATGCCGAGACCAGGTTGAACAGCTCCACCACCGGTCTGCTCATCGCCATGGTGCCGATCGTCTCGGCCATTCTCGTCACTGTCACCGGTCAGGACCGCCTGAGTGCACTGCGCGTGCTCGGCCTCGGGCTCGGGCTGGTAGGCGTCGCCTTCCTCGTCGGACTGGATGTGCAGGCCGACGACGCGATCGCGATCGGTGCGGTCATGCTCGTCGTCCTCGGGTATGCCGTGGGGCCGATGATCATCAGCAGTCGGCTCTCTGGCCTGCCGCCGCTGGGCGTGGTGACGGCCTCGTTGGTGGTCGCCGCGGCGGCATACGCGCCGTTCACCCCACTCGCCTGGCCGCACCGCGTGACCGTCCCGGCCCTGGTCTCGGTCATCGTCCTGGCCGTCGTGTGCACGGCCGTCGCCTTCCTGGTGATGTTCGCCCTCATCGCCGAGGTGGGGCCGGCTCGGATGACGCTGGTCACATACGTGAACCCAGCCGTGGCAATCGTGCTTGGCGCACTGGTGCTGAACGAGCCGCTCACTGTGGGGCTGGCGATCGGTTTCCCACTCGTGATCGTCGGCTCGGTGTTGGGCACTGCGCGCAGCGGGTCACCGGTTGCGGGCACGGGTAGCACGTCATCTGCTCCGGCGACACGATCGGGTGAGAGCTGATGCCGGACACGCGACGCATCTCGGAACGGGGATCGAAGACGCCGCAGCGTGCGTAGTACGCGTTGGTGGCGACGAACAGGATCAGCGAGGTGAGGACGTACAGTGCGGTGCTCAATGCCGGCACGGTGTCCGCAGGCAGCGTGTAGGCCATGAGGACCCGAGCTGCGGCGTCCATGAGCGTCCCAATCCCCCACAGCAACGAGGCGACGCGCCACATCCGTTGGAACTGAGGCGAGGCCACCCACAGGTGCTCCCAGTCCGTGGGCCACCGCAGCCGCCCTTCGGCCATCGGGCGACTGATCAGGTAGGCGAGCGGACGTCGGGACCGGACGCTCATCAGAAACCACATCCCCGTCACCCCGGTGAGTGCGGCGTCGCGGGCCAGCAGGAACTGGGTGCCTCCCGAGACCAGGGACACCGCGGCAGCGCCGAGGGACATCGCCATGAAGTACGCCGACAGCCCCTCGAGACGACGCTTGGTTGCCAGATCCCGCAGGTTCGGGATGGCGGACAGTGCGGCGCTGACGAGCAGCGACAAGTACACGCTGACGTCGAGGGCGCGCAGCACATAGAAGATGCCGACGGGGAGGAGCACGCCGGTCAGCGCCAGCACGGCTACGCGTCGGGTGTGACGGCTCATCGGAGCGCTCGTCACGGAGCGGCCCGCGTGCCGAGGTCGAAGAGGGTCACCAGCTCCCGCGCGTATGCCGCGCAGTCCAAGTCCGGACGCCCCCGCAGCAGAAACGGCAGGCCCTCGACCGCGCGCTGCACCGCCGTCGCCACGACCACCGGATCGAAGTCCCGGAACTCCCCATTGGCCTGGCCGCTGCGCAGGATCGCCTCCAGGTGACCGACCGTCTCGAGGTCTGTGGCCGGTTCGTAGGACCAGGCGCCGCTGAGCAGCAGCTCGAGCAGCGCGCGCATTTCGCCGCGATGGCTGGCCGTGAACTCGACGGTGCTTTCGATGTAGGCGCGCAGCATGCCGGAAGCGCTCTGCTCGGCGGAGACCCGGCTGCCCACGAACTCGCCGATGGCCGCGATCACGTGGGCGGCGACGGCACCGATGAGCTCGTCCTTGCCGGCGAAGTGGTAGGAGATGAGCCGGGTGCTGGACAGGCCCGCACGGTCGGCGATCCGCGCGAACGAGCCAGCCGGAAAGCCTCGTTCGGCGATCACGTCAATGGTCGCGGCGATGATCTGCGACCTGCGTGCCGCTGAGGTGACCGACCGGTCACCGCCGTCCACGCTGTTTACTCGCATGAGTAAACAGTACCTCGGCCAGGTAAATAGCGCCAGGGGCGCAGTACGGTCAGGCGTTCGCGACCAGGCCGAGGGCCGCAGGCGTGGCGAGGCCGGGGTTGGAGGGCAGCACCCGCACGGTGTACCCGAACGAACCGGTTCTCGTGAGGTTGACCGAGGCGGTGAACTTGTGGCGTCCGCCTTCGTAGCTCTCCGCGTGCGCCATCGGCGCCAGTGTGACGTCGCGTAGCTGGTCGTCGCGCTCTCTGGCGCGACCGTGCACGATCTGCACCTCGACTTCGTCCGGCTTGAGCGTGCCGATGTCGACAAAGGCGTCGACCGTGAGGGTGTCCCCGATCTGCGGGGAGTCGGAGACACCCGAGGAGTCCACGTGGTCGACCCGCACCGAGGGCCAGGCCGCCCGCACCCGGGCCTTGTATGCCGCGAGGTTCTTCGCCCCGGAGTACTTCGGCCCGGCCATGGCCGAACCGGCCTGAGCGGCAGGGCCGTACACCATCGTCGTGTAGTCGCGGACCATCCGGGCCGCGAGGATCTTGGGGCCGAGGGTCGAAAGGGTGTGCACGAGGTTCTCCAGCCAGTGGATGGGCAGACCGGACTCGTCGCGGTCGTAGAACTGGGTGCGCACCTCGTCCTCGATGAGGTCGCACAACGCGGACGCCTCGAGATCGTCGCGGCGCTCCGGGTTGGTCACCCCATCGGCCGTAGGGATGGCCCAGCCGTTCTGCCCGTCGTACCACTCGTCCCACCACCCGTCGAGGATGGACAGGTTGAGGGCGCCGTTGAGCGCCGCCTTCATGCCGGACGTTCCGCACGCCTCGAAGGGGCGCAACGGGTTGTTGAGCCACACGTCGCAACCCGGGTAGAGCACGTGGGCCATCTCCATGTCGTAGTTGGGCAGGAACGCGATGCGGTGGCGGATGGTGGGGTCGTCGGCGAAGTGGACCATCTGCTGGATCAGCCGTTTGCCCGTGTCGTCGGCCGGGTGCGACTTCCCGGCGATCACCAGCTGCACCGGGCGCTCCTCGTCGAGCAGGATCTTCCGAAGCCGTTGGGGGTCCCGCAGCATCAGCGTGAGCCGCTTGTAGGTCGGCACGCGACGGGCAAACCCGATGGTGAGCACGTCCGGGTCGAGAATGTCGTCCACCCAGCCGAGCTCGGGCTTGCTCGCGCCGCGCTCCAGCCAGGAGGCTCGCATGCGGCGCCGGGCCTCCAGGACCAAGCGCTCACGCATCGTGCGCTTGGTGGCCCACAGCTCACCCAGATCGACGGCGGAGAAGCGATCCCACGCATCGTCGCGCTCGATGTTCCTGGTGCCGAGGTAGCGCTCCCCCAGGTCGATCATGCGCGTGTCGACCCACGTCGGAGCATGGACTCCGTTGGTGATGCTGGTGATCGGAATGTCGCTGTGGTCGAAGCCGGGCCAGAGCCCGTCGAACATCTCCCGGCTGACCGCACCGTGCAGCACGGACACTCCGTTGGCCCGCTGGGAAAGGCGCAGCCCCATGACGGCCATGTTGAACACGCCAGGGCTGCCACCGGCATACGTCTCCTCGCCCAGGGCGAACAGGCGGTCCAACGGGATGCCGGGCAATGCG
>JBIOUP010000208.1:0-4070 GCA_044867305.1 Dermatophilaceae bacterium | reverse complement strand
ACAATCCCGTGTGCCGCAAGCTCGCCCGTGGCCCCGATGAACGACAGGCGGGCCTCTTCGTCGCCCGTCACGACCCCGGGTGCAATCGCGAAGCCGGCGAACGCGTCGCGCACACCCTCGACGAACTCCCCCGCGTTCCGCGCGTCGCGAGACGCGGACGTCGCGACGAACCTGACCCGTTCCGCACCCAGCTCTCGGCACTGCCCGGCATACTCCTGCGCCATCGCGAGAGTGCGACGCATCGCCTCGGGAGCGATGACACCGGTGCGGTCGACGCCGTAGCCGAGCCGCACGATCTCCATCCGGCGTACCACGTCCCCGAGCGTTGCGCGCTCAGGATCGGCGTCTGCGACCAGCAGCCGGATCGAGTTTGTGCCGCAGTCGATCGCGGCGACCCGCATCCGCTCACCCATGCCCGGCCGAGGCGATCCCGAAGTCGGCGGCGCAGCTCGTCGGCTGCCACCACGGCGGCAGCACGGCGAGTACCTCGTCACCGAGCGGGTTCACGCCAGGGCCCGCGGCGAGCGCGTGCGCCGCCACGGCGTGCAGGCACTTGACGCGGTTCGGCATCCCGCCGGCCGACACGCCCTCGAGCTCGGGCACGACGCCCAGTTCGGCGCGGCGGGCAAGGTAGTCCTCGTGAGCAGCCCGATATGCCGCCGCGAGACCCTCGTCGCTGGCCAACCGCGCTTGCATGGTCCGCATCACCCCCTGCCCTTCCAGGGTGCTGACCGCTGCCGTCAGCCGAGGACAGGTGGCGTAGTACGTCGTCGGGAAGGGCGTGCCGTCGGGCAGCCTGGGATCGGTGCGCACGACGTCAGGCAGGCCGCAGGGGCAGCGGTGCGCGATGTCGCGTACGCCGCGGGGCGCCCGGCCGAGCTGGCGCTGCACGGCATACCGGTCAGCCTCGCCGACGCCGTCCCCTTCTGGATCGATGTGTGGACGCGCCGACTCCCGGTCCGGCATCACATCGAACCCGGTGGCGTCGACCACGGTCACCGGTTGGCCACCGGCACCAGCCCCGACGTGGGCTGGTCCGCCAGACGGGCGGACTCCCACATCCGGCCGTACCACGGCGAGTCCGCGCTCGCGTTGGGGGCTGCGACGGTCGCCTCAGTCGGGAGCTTCTTCTGCTCCTCAGCGGGATCGATGACGGTGTAGGACCGGTCGCCCACCTTGACGAACTTGAGCCGCTGGCGCGCCTGTTGTTCCACGTATGCCGGGTCGGCCCACCGCTCGCTCTCAGCTCGCAGCGTCTCGACGTCGCGCTGCTGCTGCGCCACCTTGTCCTGCAGGGCCGCGATCTCGGCACGCTGACGCATGAGCGAGCGGGCCGTCGGGGCAAGCGTGATGGCCAAGACGAGCGCGATCACGGCCAGCGCGAGCCAGCGCACCCTCGTCGTCCGAGCCCCCGACGCCGCGATGTCCTTCGCGCGCGCCGACGGCGCGGGCCTGGTGCCCGGCCGGGTGGCGGTGCGGGAGCCGGGCCGGCCCGATGGCGCGGTATGGCGCAGCGGCGACGAGCGTTTCAGAGGCGCACGGCCGCGCCCGCCCGCCGCACTCCTGCCCCACCGCTTCCCGCTAGCTGCCATCACCGCCCTGCCGCTTGTCGCTGCCGCTCAACCCTCGCGAGCCCGCCCGAGGTGCTCAGCCCGCCTTGGCCGCGAAGCGCGGAAAAGCGCGGGCGCCGGCATACTCGCCGGCCTCGTCGAGCTCCTCCTCGATGCGCAGCAGCTGGTTGTACTTGGCGACCCGCTCCGACCGTGCCGGCGCGCCGGTCTTGATCTGGCCGCAGTTCGTGGCGACTGCGAGGTCGGCGATGGTGGTGTCCTCGGTCTCCCCAGAGCGGTGGCTCATCATGCAGCGGTAGCCGTTGTTGTGCGCCAGGGCGACGGCGTCGAGGGTCTCGGTGAGCGAGCCGATCTGGTTGACCTTGACGAGCAGAGCGTTGGCCGTGCGGGTGTCGATGCCGCGCTGCAGCCGCTCCGGGTTGGTGACGAACAGGTCGTCGCCGACGATCTGGACCTGCTCGCCGAGGCGGTCGGTGATGGACTTCCAGCCGGCCCAGTCCTCCTCGTCCATCGGGTCCTCGAGGGAGACCAGCGGGTAGGAGGCGACCAGGTCGGCGTAGTAGTCGGTCATCTCGTCGCTCGTCTTGGCGACGCCTTCGAACTGGTAGGCGCCGTCCTTGTAGAACTCTGAGGCAGCCACGTCGAGAGCCAGGGCGATGTCGGTGCCGGGCTGGTAACCGGCCTTCTCGATCGCCTCGAGGATGACGTCGAGCGCCTCGCGGTTGCTGTCGAGGTTGGGGGCGAAGCCCCCCTCGTCTCCCAGGCCGGTCGCCAGGCCGCGGTCGTGCAAGACCTTCTTGAGCGAGTGGTAGACCTCGGCCCCCCAGCGCAGCGCCTCGCGGAAGGTCGGTGCACCGATCGGGGCGACCATGAACTCCTGGATGTCGACGTTGGTGTCGGCGTGCGAGCCGCCGTTGAGGATGTTCATCATCGGCACCGGCAGCACGTGGGCGTTGGGTCCGCCGACGTAGCGGAAGAGCGGCAGGCCCGCTGAGTCGGCTGCCGCGCGAGCCACGGCCAGCGAAACACCCAGGATCGCGTTGGCGCCGAGGGTCTCCTTGTTCTTGGACCCGTCCAGCGCGATCATCTCGGCGTCGACGAGGCGCTGCTCGCTGGCCTCGAAGCCGAGCAGCCTCGGGTTGATGTCGTCGAGCACCGCGTCGACGGCCTTCTGCACGCCCTTGCCGAGGTAGCGCGACTCCCCGTCGCGGCGCTCGCTGGCCTCGAACGCCCCGGTCGACGCGCCCGACGGCACCGCCGCGCGGGCGATCGTGCCGTCGTCGAGCGCAACCTCTACCTCGACGGTCGGGTTGCCTCGCGAGTCGAGAATTTCGCGGGCGCCCACTGCCTCGATGCTGGCCACAACTGTCTCCTACCACGTCAGGACTACTGGGAGTGATTCGGCTCGCCGCCTGGCCGCCAGCCTAGTGCCTGGCCGCAGCTCCCAGCCTGCGGCGTGCCGCCGGTATGCCGGGCCCTCGGCTGCGGCGAGGCGTTGGGCTCGCCAGTGCGGACCTGGCCGCGGTATGCCGGGTGCTGGGCTGCGGCGAGGCGTTGGGCTCGCCGGTGCGCACCAAATTCCACCTTGAGCAACCGGATCCGGTGGTTGTTCTGGAATTTCGTAGGTGCCCTGTTGCTCATGTGGTTTCTGTGGCTGCAGTGCTAACATCAAGTCTCCGCCAGCCCACGTCCAACGGGGCCGAGGGTGGTAGCCCTCCCACCGATGCCGGCTTTGCCCGGTCTTCCGAAGCCTGTCAGAGCGATGTGCTTCTCCGGGCTCGGATTCGCAGACCCACCCAATCCAGCAAAGGGAGTTCCATGGTTACCCAGTCCGACGTTTACGCGGCCAGACTCGACATCGACTATCCCGAGCGCCTCGACCGCCTGACCAGCTTCTTTCGGCTGCTCTGGGTCATTCCCATCGGCATCGTCCTCGGGGTGCTGTCTGCCCAGGCGACGACGACCGTCACCGTCATCAACACGGCGGGCCAGACGGTTTCGCGGGCGACCCAAAGCGGCGGCGGCATTGCCGGGGGACTGTTCGGGGCCACCCTGCTGATGATCCTGTTCCGGCAGCGCTACCCACGCTGGTGGTTCGACTTCGCCCTTCAGTTCACCCGCTTCACCAACCGCGTGGGCGCCTATCTGGCCCTGCTCACGGACGCGTACCCGTCGACGGTGGAGGAACAGTCCATCCACATCGACATCGACTACCCAGAGAATGTCCCGCAGGACCTCAACCGTTGGCTGCCGCTCGTCAAGTGGTTCCTGGCCATCCCGCACTACATCGTGCTGGCCTTCCTCTTCATCGGCGCGTTCTTCGCGGTCGTCATCGCCTGGTTCGCCATCCTGTTCACCGCCCGCTACCCCCGCGGCCTGTTCACCTACGTGGTCGGGGTCGGCAGATGGGCCCTGCGAGTGCAGGCCTACGCGACGCTGCTGGTGACCGACCGCTACCCGCCGTTCAGCCTGCGCTGATCAGCCTGACGCGGGCCTTAC
>JBIOUP010000207.1:0-19553 GCA_044867305.1 Dermatophilaceae bacterium | reverse complement strand
GCCGCCAGTCGCCGGGCCAGGATGGCCCGGGAGCGGTCCCGGTCGATGAGCAACGCGCAGAAGGCGCCGAGCGCGAAGAACATGACGATGATGTCGAGCAGCCCGGTGCGAGAGTGCACGAGATGATGGCCTTCGACGGCCAGCAGCAACGCCGCGATCGTGCCGAGGACACTCGAGCTCAGCAGCCGGCGGGCCGCCCGGCCGACCATGACGATCGACAGGGTGCCCAGCAGCGCGACAGTGAAGCGCCAGCCGAACGAGCTGTCGATGCCAAACAGCCACTCGCCCAGGCCGATAAGCCACTTGCCGACCGGTGGATGCACCACGAGGTCGCCTGAGGTCGAGTCAAAGACGTCCGCGGTGCCCTGGGTGAAGGCCTGGTCGACCTTGTCGCCGAGCTGCGCGGAGTTACGCATCTCGACGCCGTAGAGGATCATCGACCAGCCCTGCTTGACGTAGTACGTCTCGTCGAACACCAGCTGGTGCGGGTTGCCGAGGTCCCAGAACCGCAGCAGCCCGCCGATGACGGCGGCGGCGAGCGGGCCGAGCCAGCCGAGCAAGCGCCGCCCGGGTGGCTCTCCCAGCAGACGGCGGTGCAGGGCCTCAGGTTCCTGGAGCAGCCGCCGAGGCAGCTGCTCCACCTGGCTCATGCCCGCCATCGTAGGCAGCGTTCTTGGGTGCCAGACTTCGGACATGGAGATGCCGCCCACTGCGCCGACGCGCAGCGAGGGACGGGGCGACCTCACCCGGTACGCCTGGTTGTCCATCGCAACGGCCGTCGCCACGATCGCGCTCAAGAGCGGGGCGTACTTGATCACGGGCTCGGTCGGGTTGCTCTCCGACGCCGCGGAGTCGGTCGTCAACCTCGTGGCGGCTTTCGTCGCGCTCATCGCCCTGCACATCGCCGCGCGCCCACCCGACGCGGACCACCATTTCGGGCACAACAAGGCGGAGTACTTCTCGGCTGCGGTCGAGGGCGTGATGATCCTCGTGGCTGCGGTCTTCATCATCTGGGCGGCCGTCGGACGCTTCCTCGTGCCGCAGCCTCTGGACAACGTCGGCATCGGCCTGGGCGTGTCGGTCGTCGCGTCGATCCTCAACGGTGTCACTGCTTTCGTGCTCATCCGGGCCGGGCGGCGGCACCGCTCCATCACGCTCGTCGCCGACGGGCGTCACCTGCTCACCGACGTGTGGACGTCCGCCGGCGTCGTCGTCGGCGTCCTGCTCGTGGCCCTCACCGGCTGGCTACGACTGGACCCCGTGGTCGCGTTCCTGGTCGGGATCAACATCGTGTGGACCGGAGGCAAGCTGCTTCGCGTGTCGGTCGACGGGCTCATGGACAAGGCGGCGAGCCCGCAGTCGCAGGCTCGGATCCAGGCCGTCCTGGACGAGATGTCGGGGGACCAGGTCCGGTTCCACGCCGTGCGGACCCGTGAGGCCGGCCACCTGCTCTTCGTCGCGATGCACGTGCTCGTGCCGGGCGACTGGACGGTCCAGCGTGGGCACGACCTGCTCGAGCAGGTCGAGGCGCGGCTGCGGGCCGACTTCGGGCACATCGAGATCGACACGCACCTGGAGCCCATCGAGGACCCGCGTTCGTACGAGGACGGCAACGTCCCTCCGGTCGCGACCGGGCCTGTCGGCTAAGGCGCCGCACCTGTGGGCTAACGCTCAATACCGGTGCTGGCCTTGCGGGCAGACCCCGGCCCGGCCAGGGTGTATGCCGACACCCTCCTCCGCGCGCGGTCACGGCGGGGCCCGTCCGGCATACCTGGGGTGACGTGACGTGACGACGGCGCGCGCAGCGCAGAAAGCAGGCCGAGATGAGCCAGGCTCCCGAGGTCGAGACCACCACAGTCGGCATCGTCGGCGCAGGTCCCAGCGGGCTGATGCTCGCGCACCTGCTGGCCAAAGCGGGGATCGACACCATCGCGATCGACAACCGGTCCCGCGCCGAGATCGAGGCCACGCACCGGGCCGGCATCCTCGAACACGGTGCGGTGAAGATGCTCGTCGACACGGGGGTGTCGGACCGGGTCCTGCGGGACGGTCACGAGCACGAGGGCATCTACCTGCGCTTCAACGGGGAGAGCCACCGCATCCACTTCAAGGCGCTCGTGGGCGAGTCGGTGTGGCTGTACCCGCAGCAGGACGTGTTCATCGACCTGGCCGACGCGCGCGAGCGCGACGGCGGGAACGTGCGTTTCGGCGTCACTGACACCGAGGTCGCGGGCATCGAGACCGACAACCCGATGATCAGCTACACCGACAGCGACGGGGTGCCTCGGGCGATCCGCTGCCAGATCGTCGTCGGCGCGGACGGCTCGCGGTCCATCTGCCGCTTCCTTGTGCCCGAGGACCGCCGCCACCAGTTCTTCCGCGAGTACCCGTTCGCGTGGTTCGGCATCCTGTGCGAGGCCCCGATGAGCGCACCGGAGCTCATCTACAACCACTCCGACCACGGCTTCGCCCTCATCAGCCAGCGCACGCCCACCGTGCAGCGGATGTACTTCCAGTGCGAACCGACCGCGGAGGTCGAGGACTGGCCGGAAGAGCGGATCTGGGAGACGTTCCAAGCCCGCCTCGCCGGCAGTGACGGCTTCCGACTCACGGAGGGGCGGATCTTCGAGCGCACCGTGCTGATCTTCCGTTCGTTCGTGCAGGAGAACATGCGTCATGGCCGGGTCGTGCTCGCCGGCGATGCCGCGCACACCGTGCCGCCGACCGGCGCCAAGGGGCTCAACCTGGCCTTCAACGACGTGCGTGTGCTTGCCGAGGCCATCATCAAGGCACTGGGCAGCAAGGACTTTGACGTGTTGGACGAGTACCCCCCACGCGCCCTGGAGCGAATCTGGAAGGCGCAGCACTTCTCCTACTGGATGACCCAGATGCTGCACACCCCCGTCGACGCGAACGACTTCGACGTGCGCCGTCAGCTCGGGGAGCTGACGATGGTCACCTCCTCCACGTACGGGATGAAGTACCTCGCCGAGGCCTACACCGGCTGGCCCGACACCAAGCCCTGACGGCCAAGGCCGGTCAGAGCCAGCTGACTCGCTCGTGCAGCCAGGCATAGCCGAGGAAGGCCACCACGTCGATGAGCGAGTGGGCGACGATGAGCGGGCCTACGCGGCGGGTGCGACGCCACACGAGGGCGAACACCACTCCCATGACGAGGTTGCCGACGAACCCGCCGAAGCCCTGGTAGAGGTGGTAGGCCCCGCGCACCACCGCTGACGAGGCGATCGCCCAGCGACCGGGCATCCCCAGCTGCTCCAACCGGGTGAGCAGATATCCCACGACGACCACCTCCTCCAACACGGCGTTCTGCACTGCGGCAAGAATCAGCACCGGCACCGTCCACCACGCCCCGGCCAGGTTGGCCGCCGATACCTGAGTGTTGAGCCCCAGAGAGCGCGCCGCGAGGTACAACCCCAAACCAGGTATGCCGATGACCGCGGCGAGCCCAGCCCCCGCTCCCAGGTCGAAGCCGGGCCGGCGCAGGTCCAGCCCCAGCGCGTGGTGGGCCGCGGTCGCGAACGGGCGCGCCACCTGCCCGAGCAGGTAGAGCGCCAACCCGACGGGCACCAGAGCCAGGGCGATGGTCGTGAGCTGGTAGGCCAGGTCCAGCCAAGGCCGATCTGGCGTCACCGACTGGTTGAGCGCTGACGTCTGCTCGCCAAGCGGCTGGGCTCGGGTGACCCGCTCGATGATCCGCAGGACCGACCAGACCGCCGATGCGCCCAACGAGACACCCAGGACGAGCAGCACTTCCACGGTCAGCGGCGCTCGCACCTGCGGCTCGCTCTGCGTTCCGGACTTGCTTGCCTCGCTCGGCCCGCTCATGCCGGTCACTGTAAGAGACCCGCACCGAACCCCTGCCACAATGCGCGCATGGAACCCGGCGCGCTCGTGCTCGCCGCCACCCCGATCGGCGACGCGCGGGACGCCTCCCGCCGTCTTGCCGCCGAGCTGGTCGGCGCCGACCTCGTCGCGGCGGAGGACACCCGCCGGTTGCGCCGCCTGCTCGCCGACCTCGACGTGCGGCGAGCCGGACCGATCGTCAGCTACCACGAGCACAACGAAGCCACTCGCACCGGCGAGCTGGTGACCCGGCTGCTGGCCGGCGAGCGCGTCGTCCTGGTCACGGACGCCGGTATGCCGGCCGTCTCCGACCCGGGGTACCGGCTCGTCGCTGCCGCCGCCGAGGCCGGCATACCGGTCAGCTGCGTGCCCGGCCCAAGTGCCGTGCTCGTCGCGCTGGCAGTCTCCGGGTTGCCGACGGCCCGGTTCTGCTTCGAGGGGTTCTTGCCCCGGCGCGCTGGCGAGCGCCGAAAAGCCCTGGCGGCGCTGGCGACGGAGCCGCGGACGATGGTCTTCTTCGAAGCCCCGCACCGGCTGGCCGAGGTGCTGGGCGATGCGACGAGCGCCTTCGGCGTGGACCGTCGCGGCGCGGTATGCCGTGAGCTCACCAAGACGTGGGAGCAGGTGCGCCGGGGGACGCTGGCCGAGCTCGCCGGATGGGCCGCTGAGGGCGTCAAGGGCGAGATCACTGTGGTCGTCGGCGGCTACACCGGCGGGCACCGCCGCGGCCAGGAGGGCGACCTCGACCGGCTCGTGGACGGCATACTCGCTCGCGTTGCGGCAGGGGAGCGGCTCAAAGACGTGACGTCCGAGGTAGCCGCGAGCTCCGGCATCGCGCGAAAGCGCCTCTACGACACGGCCGTCGCGAGGCGTCAGGCGTAGGCCGAGCTCTCAGCGGCGCGCTTGAGGGCAGCCAACGTGAGGTGGATTCCGTGGCGGTTCACCGCGTTGCGGTTTCCGAAGAACCGCTCGAGGACAGTGCGCTCCATGGGGGAGCGGCGGTCGGTCCACTGCTCGGCTACCGTGCAGCCGCGGCCGTCCTCGCGGGGGACGATGAAGTACTCCCACAGCGAGAGCTTGACCGGCCCGACGTACACCTCGAAGGCGAAATGCCGACCGGGCTCGGCAGCGAGCACCGTCCCGAACGTGACCCAGCGCAGCGTCCCCCGCCGGTTGTAGCCGGCGAAGCGGGCTCCCTTGACGGGCACTTTCGCCTTCCCCCGCCACAACACCCGCTCGCACTCAGGCGACCACTCGCCCATGCGTGGCAGGTCGGAGACCAGCTCGTAGACCCGTGCGGCAGGTGCGTCGATCTCCATCGTCTCGCGCACGTCCGCCATTGCCCCATCCTCCCCTACCGACGACACAAGACCGACCGTCCGGAGCGTGAGACGTCCCACGTCGCCTCCCTGCCGCTCCGGTCCCCCACGCCATGGTTTGCTGGACCTGTGGACGGGCCGGATGTCGTGCCGCAGCTGCGAGCCCCTGCTCAGCGGGTCTCACCCCGAGCCCGCTGGATGTGGACGGTCGAAGCCCTCATCCTGTGTACCGTCCTCGCCGCCGCTCAGGTGATCTGGTGGGTCGTCGACCGCGGCCCGGACCGGTCACTGCACGTATTGCTCGCCTGGGTCAGCGGCGTTCTCGCGCTGGGGTACATCGCGATCATGCCGGTGTGGCGCTACCGCGTCCACCGGTGGGAGGCCACGCCAACCGCCGTCTACACCCAGACCGGGTGGCTCAACCAGCAGCGGCGGATCGCTCCGGTCAGCCGGATCCAGACCGTCGACATGAGTCGCGGCCCCATCGCGCAGTCCTTCAGGCTCGCGTCGGTTCGCGTGACGACGGCGTCGGCGGCCGGCCCGCTGCATATCCAGGGCTTGGACGTGGATGTCGCCCGGGGCCTGATTGACTCGCTCACCCAGGCCACTGTCGCCGAGGCGGGCGACGCGACATGAGCGCGGCCCCGCAGCTGCGCGAGATCGCCTGGCGGCGGCTGGACGCGCGGATGCTGCTGGTCCATCCGGTCCAGGAGGCGGTGCGCTTCCTGCCAGCTCTCTTGGTCGTTTTCGTCACCGGGCGCTCGAACCAGCGCAGCCCCTGGTGGGATGTCGCGGCCGTGACGTTGGTCGTCCTGTTCGGGCTGTCCCGCTGGTTCACGACCCGCTATCGCATCCACCACGGCCAGATCGAGCTGCAGCGCGGACTGCTCAAGCGCGAGGTCATCGCCACCCCCGCCGAGCGGGTGCGCACGGTCGATGTCACAGCGCCGATCTGGCATCGCGCGCTGGGCCTGGCCAAGGTGGAGATCGGGACGGCCGGCGGTCAGGGCGTCGAGCGGCTGGTCCTGGACGCGTTGTCTGCGGGTGAGGCGGCCAGCTTGCGTGGAGAGTTGCTGCACCGGCAGGCCGTGGTGGCAGCAGCGCCGGCGCCTGCGGTGGACTCCGCTGCTTCGGCTGCTCCCAACGACCTGCGCACCGAGCCGCTCGACCAGCCGGAGACCGTGCTGCTGCGCTTCAACCCCGCGTGGATCCGCTACGCGCCTCTGACGACGAGCGGGCTGGTCTCGGCGGCAGCCATCGTCGGCTTCGCCTCGCAGTTCTTTGCGGATGCGCTGCAGGGGCGCGAGCAGCAGATCGGCGGGGTGATCAACCGGGCCCAGTCGCTCGGGCTGTGGCTGCTCCTGCTGCTCGTCCTCGTCACGGTGTTGGCATTCGTCTCCCTGCTCGCGGTCACTGGCTACGTCCTGAGCTACTGGGACTTCCGGCTGACCCGGCATACCGGCGGCACGCTGCACGTGACTCGCGGCCTGCTCACCACGCGCGCCACGAGCATCGAGGAGGCGCGCTTGCGCGGCGTCGAGGTGGGCGAGCCGCTCGGCCTGCGCCTCGCGGGCGCCTCCCGACTGTTCGCCATTACCACGGGTCTGCGACGACGCGAGTCCGGACCGGGCAGCGCCTGGCTGTCACCTCCGGCGACGCGGGCCGCGGTCGACGCGGTGGCCGCCGCCGTGGTCGGCGACTCGACGGCGCTGACTGGTGCTCTCGCCGAGCACGGGCGGGCCGCGCGGCGCCGTCGCTACATCCGCGCGGTGGGCGGGGCGCTGCTCTTCGCGGGCGGCCCCGCCGCCATGGGTCTGTGGTGGCACTGGCCGACGGGCATCGTGGCGATCCTGGTCCTGGTCTGTGCGGGCTCGCCCGTCTTGGCCCGGGATCGGTATGCCGGGCTCGGCCACCTGCTCACCGACAGGTACCTGGTGATGCGGTCCGGCTCGTTCTCGCGCCGCCGAGACGTTCTGGCTCGGCACGGGGTCATCGGCGTCGTCCTGCGGCAGTCGTTCTTTCAGCGCCGGGCCGGCGTGGTCACGTTGACCGCGACCACGGCAGCCGGCAAGCAGGGCTACCACGTGCTCGACGTGCCAGCGGACCACGCCGTCGAGCTCTCCCGCCATCTGCTCCCCGACACGGTCAGCCAGTTCCTGGCCAATAGGATTCAGGCGTGAGCAAGGTCCTGTCCGCAGTCGCCTGGCCGTACACCAACGGTCCACGCCACATCGGCCACGTGGCCGGGTTCGGCGTGCCGTCCGACGTGTTCAGCCGGTACATGCGTATGGCCGGGCACGACGTGCTCATGGTCTCCGGCACTGACGAGCACGGCACGCCGATCCTCGTCTTGGCCGAGCAGGAAGGCGCCAGCCCGCGCGACCTCGTCGACAAGTACAACGCGGTCATCGCGCAGGACCTCACCGACCTGGGCCTGTCCTACGACCTGTTCACCCGCACGACGACGCGCAACCACTACGCCGTCACGCAAGAGCTGTTCCTCGGCTGCTACCGCAACGGCTACATGATCGAGCAGACCACCTCGGGTGCGGTGAGCCCCTCGACGGGGCGCACCCTGCCGGACCGCTACATCGAGGGCACCTGCCCGATCTGCGGCTACCCGGACGCCCGCGGCGACCAGTGCGACAACTGCGGCAACCAGCTCGACGCCCAAGAGCTGATCAACCCGCGCAGCCGGATCAACGGCGAGACACCGCGGTTCGTCGAGACGCAGCACTTCTTTCTCGACCTGCCGGCCCTGGCCGACGCGCTCGCCACATGGCTCGACGAGCGCGAGGCGTCGGGCACCTGGCGACCCAACGTCGTCGCCTTCTCCAAGAACCTGCTCGAGGACGTACGGCCGCGGGCAATGACCCGCGACATCGACTGGGGGATCCCGGTTCCGCTCGACGGCTGGCGCGACAACCCCGCCAAACGGCTCTATGTATGGTTCGACGCCGTCACCGGCTACCTGTCCGCCTCCATCGAGTGGGCCCGCCGCACCGGCGATCCCGAGCGCTGGCGCGAGTGGTGGAACGACCCGCAGGCGGTGTCCTACTACTTCCAAGGCAAGGACAACATCACCTTCCACGCGCAGATCTGGCCCGCTGAACTGCTCGCGTATGCCGGCCTGGGCGCCAAAGGGGGAAGGCCCGGCGAGTACGGCGTGCTCAACCTGCCCACCGAGGTCGTGGCCAGCGAGTTCATGACGATGGAGGGCCGGCAGTTCTCCACGTCCCGCGGCCACGTCATCTACGTCCAGGACCTGCTCTCGCGCTACGGCCCCGACCCGCTGCGTTACTTCATCTGCGCAGCCGGCCCGGAGAGCCAGGACAGCGACTTCACATGGGCCGAGTTCGTCCAGCGCAACAACTCCGAACTGGTCGCAGGCTGGGGAAACCTGGTCAACCGAACCGCGACGATGATCCACAGGTCCTTCGGCTCCGTGCCGGGCCGGGGACCCCTTGAGCCGGTTGATGAGGCGTTGCTGGACTGCGTCGCAACGGCTTTCGACACCGTCGGTACGCTCATCGAACGTCATCGCCAGCGGGCCGCGATCGCCGAGGCGATGCGGGTGGTCGGCGAGACCAACGCGTACGTGTCCAAGACCGAGCCGTACAAGCTCAAGGGCCCACAGCAGCGGGAGCGGCTCGCGACCGTGCTGCACGTGCTCGCCCAGGCGGTCACCGACCTCAACACGGTGCTCTCGCCGTTCCTGCCGCACGGCGCCAACCGGGTCCACCGGGTGCTGGGTGGAGAAGGCGACCTGGTGCCCATGCCGCACCTGCGGCACGTCGAGGACCTCGACGGAGCAGCCCCCTACCCGGTCATTGCGGGAGACTACTCCGCGACGCCGATGTGGGGCTCGCGCCCAGTCGTGCCGGGCACGCCTGTCGCTAAGCCGACCCCGGTGTTCACGAAGCTGGACCAATCCGTCGTGCAGGCGGAGATCGACCGAATGCGCGCGGAGGCCTGACCGCCGTGGACCGGCCGGACCAGTCGCGAAACAGACCGCCCGCGCCGGACCCGCTGCCCATCCCGGTCGTCGACAACCACGTGCACCTCGACCATGCGCGCGAGGGCGAACGGCTCGTCGAGGTCGCATCGGCCATCGCCGAGGCTGCCGCTGTCGGGGTGGACCGGCTGGTGCAGATCGGCTGCGACCTTCCCGGCGCGCGCTTCACCATCGAGGTGGTCGATCGGTATGCTGCGGCGCTGGGCGGAGTTTCCTTGCACCCCAACGAGGTTCCCCGGCTCACGGCTCGTGGGCAGTTGGCGGCGGCGGTGGAGGAGATCGAGCGGCTGGCTCGGCACCCGCGGGTAAGGGTCGTCGGCGAGACGGGTCTGGACTACTACCGGACCGGCCCGGAGGGCAGGCCCGCCCAGCAGGAGGCCTTCCGTTGGCACATCGACCTGGCCAAGCGCACCGGCAAGGTCCTGCAGATTCACGACCGTGAAGCGCACGACGACGTCCTGCGAATCCTTGCCGAGGAGGGGGCGCCACGGCATACCGTGCTGCACTGCTTCTCCGGTGACCTCACCATGGCGCGCACGGCGATCGAGCGCGGCTACCTGCTGTCCTTCGCCGGACCGGTGACCTTCAAGAACGCGACGACGTTGCGCGAGGCCCTCGCTGTGACTCCCCTGGACCAGCTGCTCGTCGAGACCGACGCTCCCTACCTGGCGCCGCATCCCTGGCGCGGGGCGACGAACGCCTCCTATCTCGTGCCGTTGACCGTGCGCTCGATGGCCTCCGTGCTCAGCGTGGCGGTGCCCGCCCTCTGTGAGGCACTGTCGGCCAACTCGGAGCGCGTCTACGGGCCCTGGGAAGCCTAGGAGTCCTTGCGGACCGCGGCGGTTCCTGCGCATGGCGGCGGTTCCTGCGCATGGCGGCGGTTCCCGCGTAAGGCGGCAGTTATATCTGCCGCTTTGCCCTGCTTTTGCCCCCGACAGACAGCCAGCAGTCGAGCCACCGAAGGACTCGCGCTCAACCCGAAGGATCTGCGGGCGTTGGCGAGGCATCTGTCAAATGCACCGCTGTGAGTTATCCCACAGTGCCTCACCGCCCTCAGCAACATCACCAGTCACATCGGCATCGCTTGCCGTTACCGAAACTTGACCTTCCGGCCCGCTCCCGGCACGGTAGACGGGACCTAGCCGGAAGGGCCCCCGCTAGAGGTGCGGTGACGAAGCGCCTCGTTCGCCGCGCCGATGCGGTGCGGGCGGGCAGGTCCGCCCCAATGTGACGTTCGGAGTTCCATGCTGTCCACCCTGCTGCTTCAGCGCGTCGCCATCGCTGGCGCCGCGACCGTATTCGCCGTCGGCGGCTTCACCGTGGCGCAGGTCGACAAGGCAGTCGACGTCAGCGTCGATGGCCAGCAGACCGCCGTCCACGTCTTCGGCAGCACCGTTGCCGACGCGCTGGCGACGCAGGGGATCACCGTCAGCGAGCACGACGTCGTCGTCCCCGGCGCCGACGAGCCGATCCAGGACGGCTCACTCGTCGTGGTGCGCTACGGGCGAAAGCTCATCGTCACGGTCGACGGGCAGACCTCCGAGTACTGGACCACCGCGACGACTGTGGAGCAGGCCTTGGCTGACCTCGGGATCCGCGCCGACGCAGCAGCGGCGCTGTCGGTCTCGCGTTCGCAGCCACTCGGCCGCGAAGGGCTCACGTTCACGGTGACCAACCCCCGCAACGTCACGGTCGCGGTCGACGGAGCGACCTTGGCCAAGAGCACCTCGACTACCACGGTCGCCGAGCTCCTCGCCGAGCTGCAGGTCGCCCTCGGGCCACTGGACCGGGTCGCGCCCGCGCTCGACGCGCAGATCACCGAGGGGCTGGCTGTGGCAGTTGCCCGGGTGTCCGAGAAGACCAGCACGGGCACCGCTTCGATCGCCCCCGGGACGGTTCGCAACGAGGACGCCAACCTCTTCCAGGGCCAGACTCAGGTCGTCACACCCGGCGAGGCGGGTCAGCGCACGATCACCTATCAGGAGACCTGGGTCGACGGCCAGCTCGAGTCGCGGGCCGAGGTCAGCTCCGAGGTCACCAAGGCGGCGACCGACCGGGTGATTGCCGTCGGCACCAAGGCGCGCCCCGCCGCGAGCCCACCGGCTCCCGCAGCAGCCCCGGCTCCTGCCGCCCCATCGGGCGCGTCCGGTGCCGGCTTGAACCTGGCCAACGCCGGGATGTGGGACCGGATTGCCCAGTGCGAGTCCGGTGGCAACTGGCACATCAACACCGGCAACGGCTACTACGGCGGCCTGCAGTTCGCCTCCGGGACCTGGCTGTCCAACGGCGGTGCCGACTTCGCGTCCCGCGCCGACCTGGCCTCACGCGAGGAGCAGATCACCGTGGCCAACCGGCTGTACGCCAAGGCCGGCCTCGGGCCCTGGGGCTGCGCGCACGCCGCCTGACCTCGCCCCGTTCAACCGTGCGGCGCACGTAGGCTCGCGTCATGTCGGCAGACCCGGGCGACGCCGAACCCGTCGCGCTGCTCGGGCCGACGTACGTGCGCGAGCTGGCCGCGGCCCTGGGGGTGCGGCCCAGCAAGAAACGCGGGCAGAACTTCGTCGTCGACCCCAACACGGTGCGCCGGATCGTGCGGCTTGCCCAGGTCACCCAGGACGACACTGTGGTCGAGGTCGGCCCCGGCCTCGGCTCGCTGACGCTCGGTCTGCTGCAGCGAGCGGGCCATGTCACCGCCATCGAGGTGGAACCGGTCCTCGCCCGTCAGCTGCCCCAGACGGTCGCTGACCGGGCCCCAGCCAGGCAGGGTCGGCTGACCACGGTCCACGCCGACGCCCTCACCCTCCAGCGCCTGCCCGACCCGCAGCCGACCTCCCTCGTAGCGAACCTGCCCTACAACGTGGCAGTCCCGGTCGTGCTGACCTTCTTGCAGCGCTTTCCCACCATCCGCCGCGCCCTGGTCATGGTCCAGCTCGAGGTAGCCGAGCGGCTGGTCGCCGGCCCAGGCTCGCGGTCCTACGGGGTTCCCAGCGTCAAGGTCGCATGGTGGGCGTGCGCCAGGTTCGAAGGGACCGTGCCACGCAGCGTGTTCTGGCCGGTGCCGAACGTGGACTCCGGGCTGGTGTCCCTGCTCCGTCGTCCGCCCCCGTCCACCCCAGCGAGCCGCGAGGACGTCTTCGCCTGCATAGACGGCGCCTTCGCGCAGCGACGCAAAACGCTTCGGTCAGCGCTCGCGACCTGGGCCGGAGGAGCGGCCGCGGCCGCCGCCGCCCTGCACGCCGCGGGAGTCGATCCGTCCGCACGGGGAGAGCAGCTGGACGTCGTCGCCTTCGCGGCCATCGCCGCCAGTCGCCCCCCTAGGGTGGACGCGTGAGCACGGCAGCCCCGATCGCGCGGACCGTCACCGTGCGTGCGCCGGCGAAGGTCAACCTCGAGCTTCGGGTGAGCGCCCGCCGCTCGGACGGGTACCACGACGTGTCAACGGTGTTCATGGCCGTCGGGCTGTACGACGAGGTGAGCGTCACGGCATACCACGAGTGGTACGTCGCGGTCACCGGACCGTTCGCGGATGTCGTCCCCACCGGCACGGACAACCTCGTTGTACGGGCCGCGCAACTGCTGGCCGACCGTGCCGACGTCGCGGACGAGACCGTCGCGGTGCGCATCGCCAAGGAGATCCCCGTCGCCGCCGGCATGGCGGGTGGCTCGGCCGACGCCGCCGCTGCCCTGCTGGCGTGCGACCACCTCTGGGGCCTGCGCCTGGAGCGGGAAGCTCTCGCTGACCTCGCCGCTGAGCTCGGCAGCGACATCCCGTTCGCCCTGCACGGTGGCATCGCCATCGGGTCGGGACGCGGTGAGCAGCTCGCACCGGTGCTGGCGCGGGGCAGCTTCCACTGGGTGTTCGCCCTGCGCGAGCAGGGGCTCGCCACACCCACGGTGTATGCCGAGTGCGACCGACTGCGGGGCCGCCGACCGGTGCCGGTCCCCACCCCCTCTCCGCACATCATGTCGGCCTTGCGACGTGGCGACCCCGCTGCGCTCGGGCGAGCCTTGACCAACGACCTGCAGGAGGCGGCCATCTCCCTGCAGCCGGACCTGCAAGGGGTCCTGGACGCCGGGTTGGATTTCGGGGCCCTCGGTGGCATCGTCTGCGGGTCGGGTCCGACGGTCGCCTTCCTCACCGGGTCCGCCGAGCACGCGCTGGACCTGTGCGTGGCGCTGACCGCGTCGGGGGTCGTCCGGGAGGTGCGCCGAGCCAAGGGACCGGTGCACGGCGCCCAGCTCATCCCCACCGCCGTCGCCGACTGATGGCGGTCCCGGTCACCGTCTCGGAGGCCACCGTCGTCCATGGGGTGGCTCACGTGCTCGACGCGCTCACCATCGTCGTGCCGACGGCGTCGCGGATCGGGGTGGTCGGGCGCAACGGCAGCGGCAAGTCCACCCTGCTTCGGCTGCTCGCCGGTCGACAAGAGCCGGACACCGGCCGGGTGAGCCGGCCGCCGGACCAGTCGGTGGGGCTGCTCGGCCAGGCCGACGACCTGGACCCGGCAATGAGCGTCCGGGCCGTTGTGGTCGGCCAACGCCCCGCGCACGACTGGGCTTCGGACGCCCGGGTCAGGGAGGTGCTGACCGGTCTGCTCGGGGGCCTGGACGCCCCGGTGACCGGCGGGCTGGACACCGCCGTGGGGCAGCTGTCCGGCGGCGAGCAGCGCCGGGTCGCGCTGGCTGGCCTGCTGGCGGCCGACCCGGAGCTGTTGCTCCTCGACGAGCCCACGAACCACCTCGACATCGAGGCGGTCGCCTGGCTGGCGGCGCACCTGGCCACCCGCCCCGACCGGGCCGGCGCGGCGCTCGTCGTCGTCACCCACGACCGTTGGTTCCTCGACGCCGTGGCCACCTTCACCTGGGAGGTCGACGCCGGCCTGGTCCATGCTTATGAGGGGGGCTACGCGGCATACGTGCTGGGCCGGGCCGAGCGCGAGCGGATGGCGACGACTGCGGCGGAGCGGCGAGCCAACCTGATGCGCAAGGAGCTGGCCTGGCTGCGCCGAGGACCGCCGGCTCGCACCAGCAAACCCCGCTTTCGCATCGACGCAGCCAACGCGCTGATCGCCGACGAGCCCCCGGCCCGTGACGAGGTCGCGCTCACCCAGTTCGCCACACGGCGGCTCGGCAAGGACGTCGTCGACCTTGTCGATGCCACCGTCGTCCTCGGCGGCCGGGCCCTGCTCGACCGGGTGACCTGGCGGCTCGCACCCGGAGAGCGAGTCGGGATCGTCGGAGCCAACGGGTCGGGCAAGTCCACGCTGCTGGCGGCCGTTGCGGGCGAGGTCGCTCTCGGGGGCGGGCAGCGGCGGGTCGGCCGCACGGTCGCCTTGGCCCACCTCACCCAACAGGTCCGCGAGCTGGACGAGCTCGCGGCATACCGGGTCATCGATGCCGTCGAGGACGTCCGGCGGGTGACGAGAATCGGCAAGCGGGAGGTCACCGCGAGCCAGCTCGCCACCCGGCTCGGCTTCGTCCGCGCCCGCCAGCGCACCCGCGTGGGCGACCTGTCTGGCGGCGAGCGTCGGCGCCTCCAGCTGCTGCGCCTGCTCATGGCCGAGCCGAACGTCCTGCTGCTGGACGAGCCCACCAACGACCTGGACATCGAGACACTGACTTCGCTGGAGGACGTCCTCGACGGCTGGGCCGGCACGCTGCTCGTCGTGTCGCACGACAGGTACCTGCTCGAGCGGATCACCGACCGACAGGTTGCCTTGTTCGGCGACGGCCAGGTGCGCGACCTGCCCGGCGGGGTGGACCAGTACCTGCAGCTGCTCGGCGAGCAGGCCCGGTATGCCGTGCCGGTCGACCCGGCCGGCGCCGACCCCCAGGCGCCGGCGAGCCCCGGACCGACGGCTGCGCAGGTCCGCGAGGCCCGTAAGGTGCTCGCGCGGGTGGAGAAAGCCCTGAGCCGGGTGGCCGAACGCGAGGAGCGCATCCACGCCCAGATGGCCGAGAAGGCGAGTGACCACAGTGCGGTGCTCGCGCTGAACGACACCCTGCGTGCCCTGCTCGACGAGCGCGAGCAGCTGGAGCTGCAGTGGCTGGCTGCCGCGGAGCAGCTCGGTTAGCGGCAGTTCCGCGGCTTCGCGGCAGTTCCGTGGCTTCGCGGCAGTTCCGTGGCTTCGCGGCAGGTATGTCTGCCGCCTTGGGTCGCTTACTGCCGATTTCGAGTCCGACTGCCGCATTGGGCTGACTGCCGCGTTGGGCCTGACCACCCGCCTTCGATCCAAGCCTCCACCAGCGGCCGCCGGTTCAGTTCTCGAATGGACCGTTGAGCCGCCGCAGTAGCCGGGCGAGGACTTCGCGCTCGGGCTCGCTCAGCGGGCCCAGGATGGCCCGTTCTTGGACGAGCAGGTCGTCCAAGGCAGCGTCCGCCACGCCCAGGCCCTCGTCGGTGAGCTCGACGATGACTCCGCGACGGTCCTCCGGGGCCGGACTGCGCCGCACCCAGGCGCGGTCCTGCAGCCGGTCGACCCGGTTGGTCATCGTTCCGGAGGTGACGAGCGTCTCAGCACTCAGCTGGCCGGGAGAGAGCCGGTAGGGCGGACCAGCCCGGCGCAAGGCGGCCAGGACGTCGAACTCCCACCCCTCAATGTCATGCGCGGCGAAGGCCAGCGAGCGCACCAGGTCGAGCCGTCGAGCCAGCCGAGAGATGCGCGAGAGCACCTGCAGCGGTGAGACGTCGAGATCCGGCCGCTCGCGCAGCCACGACGTGACGATCCGGTCGACGTCGTCTTCGTCCTCCCCTGCGGCAGAGGTACTGGTCACCCTCGGAATCTACGGCCTCACTGCGATGTCGAGACTCTCGACATCGAGCAATCCGCGCCTTCCGTTACCGCAGGCGCCCGGTGTCCGGCACACTTGACGGGGGACATCTGCCAAGGAAGGGACATTGCCGGTGTCGGCGACCGCTGGCGTCTGGGGCCAAGCCTGGGTAGACGCCGACGATTCGACCTTGCTTGAGCACGTCCGGGCGGGCGACTCCGAGGCGTATGCCGAGCTGTGGCGACGGCATCTCCCTGCGGCATACGGAGTGGCGCATCGCTACCGGGGCCGGGCCTCCGCCGAGGACATCGTCGGCGAGGCAAGCTTGCGCGTCTACGACCTCATCCGAGCCGGGAAGGGCCCGACGAGCAACTTCCGGTCCTACTTCCTCACCTCGGTGAAGACAGTGGCTGTGGACCTGGCCAGGACCGACCTGCGGGTGGTGCCCTCGGAGACCGAGGATCTCGAGGTCGCCTCTGACGCGGTCCAGGCCTACGACCCCGGTGCCCGAGTGGACCAGCAGCTGGTCCGCCATGCCTTCCGGCGTCTCCCGGAGCGCGACCAGCGCGTGCTGTGGCATACCGCCGTCGAGGGGACCTCTCCCGCCGTGGTCGCCAGCACCATGGGGATGACCGCGAACGGCGTGAGCGTCGCTGCCTTGCGGGCGCGGGACACTCTGCGGGCCCGCTACCTCGACGCGCATGCCGACCGGGCCATCGAACGCGCTGACGACGAGGAGTGCCGCTGGGTCCTCTCGCAGCTGGGGCGTTACGTGCGGGGCAAGCTGCCGGTGCGCCAGCGCGCTCGCGTCGAGCGCCATCTGCAGGACTGCTCCCACGCCCAAGGCGTGCTGCTGGAGCTCGCCGAGGTCAACCGCGGCCTGCCTGCGCTGATGGTCCCGCTGATCTTCGTCGCGGGTTCGGCGTCCGCAGCGGCATGGGTTGGCGCGGCAGCGGCCGGGGCGAACGGTTCGAACCAGGCCCAGGAGCCGACCAGTGTGGCCCTGGCTGGGAATGCCGCAGGTTTCGTGGCAAAGGCGGCCGCCTTGGTGGCCGCGGGCGCCCTCGGCATCGGCTTTGTCGCTGCCCCGTCTGGCGGGCTGGACTGGTTCTCGCAGGGCGGAGCCGCCCAGACGCAGGCCGCGGGGGATGGCGGCGGGTCCGGGTCCGGCGGCGCGGTCGGTGGCGGCGGGTCCGGTCCCGGCGCTCCCGGTCCAGCAGGCGCGACAAGCGCCGCGACGACAAGCGCCGGTGAGACAACGCCATCCTTGACCGAGGCCGCCGCGGGCGGTGCGGCGCTGGCGGCCGGCTCCGGCAGCGGGGGTGGATCGTCCAGTGGCGCCAGGTCCACCACTCCGCGCTCCGGCGCGACGCCGGCAGTGCCGATCCCGCCGCCGCAGGTTCCACCGCCGATCGCCCCGGGCACCGGGTCCTCGTCGTCCTCGTCCGGCTCGGCGGGTTCGTCATCCTCCTCGTCCTCCAGCTCGACGTCGTCCAGTTCCAAAACCACGACCACCACGACGACGACCACAAGCACGACCTCGACGACCACGACGACCACCACCACGACGACCCCGCCGGTCGGGGCGCCGACGCTTGACGCGCCGCGACGCGTTATCAACGGGGTGCCGTTCCTGGTGCGGTTCAACACCGGCGGCGCACGAGGCGGAACGCTCACCGCATCGATCTCCAGCGGCACGATCTGGGTTGCCGGCTGCAAAGGTCAGCCAGCAGCGGCATCAGTGTCCTGTGTGGTGTCCGGCCGTAACGGAACCCGGCTGATGCTGCCGATGGTCAGCTCGGCCGCAACCCTGACCATCACCCTGACGAACACGGCGGGCGACCAGAGCACGGTCACGGTACGGGTGCGGCGCTGGTGAGGGTGAGGGACCACCGTGACGATCGCCTTTACCACACCACACGCCCTAGACGAATCACGGATTGACCCACCCCAACCGGGCGCAAACGGCAAGTCCGACAATCGGGTTGGTGACGTGGGGATTATTGGAATCTTGACCGCAGGCCACGGTCGCCGGGTTACGATCCTCGCTGCATAGGGCGCTTGGGGAACGCTAGCACCGCGCAAGCTCTCACGTAGGGAACCGCCATGTCGGCACCCGCCGGTGTCTGGAACCGCGACTGGTCAGAGGCGCGGGACGAGACCTTGCTCGAGCAGGTGCGGGCGGGGGAGACCGAAGCGTACGCGGAGCTGTGGCGTCGACATTTGCCATCGGCATACGCCGTGGCGAGTCGCTACCGCGGCCGAGCCTCGGCAGAGGACATCGTGGGGGAGGCAAGCCTTCGGATCTACGACCGAATCCGGGCCGGTCAGGGTCCGACCAGCACCTTTCGCTCCTACTTCCTGGCTACGGTCAAGAGCGTCGCAATCGACTTGGGAAGGAGCGATCTGCGGCTCGTGCCAACCGAGCACGAGCACCTCGAGGCCGCCGGCCTGGCCGTCCAGCCGTACAACCCGGCCCTTCGGGTAGACCAGGACCTGGTCCGGGTCGCCTTCGGGCGCCTCTCGGAGTTCGACCAGCAGGTGCTCTGGCGGACCGCAGTGGAGGGAGTCTCTCCCACCGTCATCGGGACCACGATGGGCATGCCGGCTAGCCGGGTTAGTGTGGCGGCCTTCCGGGCTCGGGATGCGCTGCGGGCCCAGTACCTCGATGCACACGCGGACCGAGCCGTCGAGCGCGCCAAGACCGATGAGTGCCGATGGGTGCTCGCCCGGATGGGACGTTACGTTCGCGGCAAACTCCGCTCCCGCCAGCGGACCCGGGTCGAGGAACACCTCCGAGGCTGCCGACACGCCGCCGTTCTGGTGATGGAGCTGACGGAGATTAACCGGGGACTGCCAGCGCTGCTGGTTCCCCTCACCTTCTTGGGTGGCACCAGCACGGTGGCCATGTGGGCCACTGCTGGGCTGGTCGCGGGATACGGCGGTGTCTCTGGAGCGCAGATACCCGTTAGCGCGCCGTCGATCGCCACAGCAGCCAGCGCACAGACCGCGACGACGGTCATCGTGACGAAGGCCGCGGCGGTCGTCGCGGCGGGGGCGATCAGTGCAGGTCTGGTGCCTGCCCACAGCTTGGGCTTTGACGCTTCGTCCGGCGGCACCCGGCTGCAAGCCGCCGGACTCGTGCCCCGCACCGAACCACGCGCCGTCGAGGGGCACATGTCCACACTCGAGCCTGCGCTTGAGCAGGCAGCGGACGGTGCCTATGTCGGACTAGGGTCCCCGGTGGTCAGCGTCAGCCAGTCGGCTGCCGTCGGGGACGTCCTGACGAACCCGCCGGCCGTTGCGGGTGCGCCAGCCGGCGTGGCTGACAGCGATGCCGCCATTGCCCCTGAAGCACTCTCGGCTGCCGACGCATCGGAACCCGATGTCCCGGAGCCGGCAGCGCTGGAACCGGTTGCCCCGGAAACGGTCCCGGAACCAGTGGCCCCGGAACCGGTTGCCCCGGAACCGGTTGCCCCGGAACCGGTCGCCCCGCAGCCGGTTGCCCCGGAACCGGCTGCCCCGGAACCGGTTGCCCCGGAACCGGCTGCACCGCAGCCAGCCGCGCCGGAACCAGCCGCCCC
>JBIOUP010000206.1:0-6934 GCA_044867305.1 Dermatophilaceae bacterium | reverse complement strand
TCTTGGTGCCCAACACGGCGGTTGTCGGGCCCGGCGACCCGGTCGTCCTGCCTCGGGGCAGCGCACAGGTCGACTACGGGGGTCAGCTGGCCGTCGTCATCGCGACGATCACCAAGAGTGTTCCCCGGGCCGAGGCGCTGTCCTGCGTCTGGGGCTACACGTGCGCGAACGACGTGACCGAGCCCGCCTGGCAGCGGCTTGACGGCCAGTGGGCCAGGGCCAAGGGCTTCGACACGTCCTGCCCGCTCGGGCCGTGGCTGGTCACCGAGTTCGATGGGTCGGACCGGCTAGTGGTGACGCGCCTGGACGGTGAGGTGGTCCAGGAGGGCAGGACCGCGGACCTCGTCTACGGCGTCGCCGAGCTCGTCGCGCATGCCTCGGCGGCGTTCACGCTGTTGCCCGGCGACGTCATTCTCACCGGGACGCCGGCCGGGGTGGGGCCGGTGCGCGCCGGGCAGCGGGTGTCGGTGACGATCGACGGAATAGGCACGCTGGACAACCCGTTCGTGCGCCGGTAGCCCGGCTCGCGGCCGCCCGACTGTGCCGGCGGAAAGCACGCACGCGCTGTTACTCGCCTGGCTTGACCGCCCTCACGGAGCTCTCGGCGGGTGGCTGAGCGCGGCTGCCGGCCTCGGTCGCCAGCTCCTCCTGGGAGGCGGCCCAGGAGGCGAGCAGTCTGAGCGCGTCCGCGGTCGGCGTGCCGGCGGTGGCGGTGTAGACGTTGAGCTGCAGCCCCGGAGCAGAGGACAGCTCCATGGACTCGAAGTCGAGGTCGAGTTGGCCAACGGCAGGGTGGCGCACCCGCTTGCGCCCGCTGCGATGGAACTGCACGTCGTGCGAGGCCCAGCGCTGGCGGAACAGCTCGGATCGGGTGGACAGCTCGCCGACGAGCTCGATGAGGGCCTTGTCGTGGGGGTTGCGGCCGGCCTCGAGACGCAGCATCGCCGCGGCGTCGTTGGCGATGCGCTGGTAGTCGACGAAGAACTTCTCGGCTGCAGCCGGCTGCAGGTAGACGAACCGGGTGGTGTTGGCGGGGCGGCGCGGGTCGGCGAGCACCGGTGAGTAGAGCGCCCGGGCGAGCTGGTTCATCGCGAGGATGTCGTGGCGGCCGTTGCGCACCCACGCGGGAGCGTCGGTCATCGCTTCCAGCACCTGCTGGATGGCTGGACGGACCCGGGTCGGGGCGCTGCCCTGCCGTCGCGTGCTTCGGTCGCCGCTCTCCCGCGCCATATCGAACAAGTGGGCTCGCTCGGCCTCGTCGAGCTTGAGCGCGTCGGCGAGCGCCTGAAGCACACTGCCGGAGGCTCCGGCGAGGCTGCCGCGCTCCATCCGGACGTAGTAGTCGACCGAGACACCGGCGAGCATGGCCACCTCCTCGCGGCGCAGCCCCTGAACTCGGCGGTTGCCGCCGTATGCCGGCAGGCCCGCTTCGTCAGGAGTGATCCGCGCCCGCCGCGTCCTCAGGAACTCGCGAATCTCGTTGCGCAGGTCCAAGCCGTCCATGGTTTCGACTGTAGGCGCCGAGCGCGGGCGCAGGGAGGCACTGGCAGTCCCGGTCACGACAGGCTCTTCCTGGAGCGGGCAACACACCGTTGACTGGTTCGCATGCGAGCGACCTACATGTACGGCGCGGGCGACGTCCGAGTCATCGACGTGCCCGAACCGAGCCTCCGAGCGCCCACCGACGCCCTGGTTCGGGTGGTACGGGCATGCGTGTGCGGCAGTGACCTGCATCCGTACCACTCCATGGCCACCACCCCGGCCGGAGCGTCCATGGGCCACGAGTTCATCGGGCTCGTCGAGGAGGTCGGCGCAGATGTCACCAGCCTGACACCGGGTGACTTCGTCATCGCACCGTTCGCCATCTCCTGCGGCACCTGCGAGTTCTGCCGCGCGGGACTGCAGACGTCCTGCGCCAACGGTGGCTTCTGGAACTCACCCGGGTTCGGCGTCGGTGGCGCCCAAGCCGAAGCGGTCCGGGTGCCGCTCGCTGACGGCACCCTCGTGACGGTTCCCGGGATCGACGAGGGGACCGACGAGACTCGGCTGGCTGGTCTGCTCACGCTTTCGGATGTGTACGGCACCGGCTGGCACGCCGCGGTGCGCGGCCGGGTCCGGAGGGGCAGCACCGTCACCGTCATCGGTGACGGCGCAGTGGGCCTACTGGCGGTCCTGTCGGCCCACCAGCTCGGCGCGGAGCGGATCATCCTCATGGGACGACATGAGAGTCGCACTGCTCTCGGCCGCGAGTTCGGTGCCACCGATGTCGTCGCCGAGCGCGGCCAGGACGGAATCGCTCACGTGCGCGACCTCACTGGCGGGGGAAGCCCCATCGTGCTGGAGGCGGTGGGCCACCTGCCAGCATACGAGCAGGCCATCGGGATCGTCCGCCCGGGCGGTGTCATCAGCCGCGTGGGCGTGCCACAGTACGAGGAGGCCCCCGTCGGGTTCGATAGCCTCTTCGGCCCCAACATCACGCTGACTGGGGGACCGGCCCCGGTCCGCGCCTACATCGAGCACCTGCTTCCCGCGGTACTCGAGGGCACCGTGGCGCCGGGGAAGGTCTTCGACTGGACCGTCGGTCTCGAGGACATCGCCAAGGGTTACGCGGCGATGGACGACCGCACCGCGCTCAAGGTGCTTGTCCGCCCCTGACCAACGCCGCACGACACCAAGGAGACAGACACATGTCGAGCGTGCCGTCTCTCGTCTTGAGAGCTGAAGCCGCCCAACCTCGCGGGCGGCCGGCATACCGACATCAGGCAAGGAGAACCATGCGTACCGCACACCTCGGCCAGCTGGAGGTCTCCAGGATTGGGCTGGGCGCGATGGGCATGTCGCACGGCTACACCGGCGCCGGCAGCGATGACGCCGAGTCGATCCGCACCATCCACCGGGCACTCGACCTAGGCGTGACCCTGGTCGACACCGCCGAGATCTACGGTCCCTACGTCAACGAGGAGCTGGTCGGCAAGGCCCTCCAGGGCCGTCGTGACGAGGCGGTCCTGGCCACCAAGTTCGGCTTGGTTTCGCACGACGGCGGCGGACCTTGGAGACTCGACAGCAGCCCCGCCAACATCCGCGCTGCGGTAGAGGGCTCGCTGCGCCGGCTCCGGACGGACCGCATCGACCTGTACTACCAGCACCGCGTCGACCCTGGAACGCCGATCGAGGAGACGATGGGCGCGCTCGCTGACTTGGTGGCGCAGGGCAAGATCCGCCACGTCGGGCTTTCCGAAGCCTGGATCGACACCATCCGTCGCGCGCACGCCGTCCACCCGCTGACCGCCTTGCAGTCGGAGTACTCCTTGTGGACGCGGGAACAGGAGCAGGTGCTCCCGGTGCTGCGGGAGCTGGGCATCGGGCTGGTGGCCTACTCGCCGCTCGGGCACGGCTTCCTGACCGGCGCCTTGCGCACGACCGCCGACCTGACGCGCCTCGACGACGACGACTTCCGCAAGGACAACCCGCGCTTCACCGGCGAGAACTTCCAGCGCAACCTGCGCATCGCCGACGAGGTGCAAGCGGTCGCCGAGCAGGTCGATGCAACCTCAGCTCAGGTGGCCATCGCCTGGCTGCTCACCAAGGGCGAGGACATCGTTCCCATCCCGGGCACCAAGCGCGTGACCCGCGTGGAGGAGAACACCGCCGCAGAGGCCCTCGTGCTCACGGCTGACCAGATCGCCGCACTCGATCGGTTGAGGCCAGCGGAGGGCGCTCACCACAACGAGGCGCAAATGCGCATGATCGAGCGGTAGCGGTGGTCGTCAGCAGGGTCCGTGGCTGCTCCGTCGCAGCGCGGATCGTCCCGACGGGAGCGGTTACCACGCTGCCGGGGCGCAAGCGCTCCTGTTGAGCTGCTGCTGCCGGCCACCGGCTCGGGATCGTGCGCAACAGGCTCCCACGCGGCGGCTAGGCTCCACATCGTGGTGCAGGCGAACAATCGGGCGACGAGCGAAGTGCGGCTGCGGGTGGCCCCGTCGCCCACCGGCGATCCGCACGTCGGCACGGCATACATGTCGTTGTTCAACCTCGCGTTCGCTCGCCAACAGGGCGGGGCGTTCGTCTTACGGATCGAGGACACCGACCAGGCGCGCTACCGTGCGGACAGCGAAAGCCAGATCCTGTCGACCCTGCGCTGGCTGGGCCTGAGGTGGGACGAGGGGCCCGACGTCGGCGGCCCGTATGCGCCCTACCGGCAGTCCGAGCGCCTGAAGACCTACCAGCCCTACGTCGACCGCCTGCTCGAGGCCGGGCACGCTTACCGCTGCTGGTGCACCCCCGAGCGGTTGGCGCAGATGCGCCAGGGCCAGCAGCAGGCCAAGACCCCGACCGGGTACGACCGGCTCTGCCTCGGCAAGACGGCAGCCGAGCGGGCGCTACTGGCCGGCTTCACCGACGAACCGGTCGTGCGGATGCTCGTGCCGCCTGATCCGCCGACCAGCTTTCCCGACCTCATCCGCGGCATGGTCCACGCCCCGGCGCCCGACGACCAGGTGCTGCTCAAGGCCGACGGGTTCCCCACCTACCACCTGGCCGTCGTCGTCGACGACCACGAGATGGGGATCACTCACGTCGTACGCGGCGAGGAGTGGATCTCCTCGACCCCCAAGCACCTGCTGCTCTACCGCTGGCTCGGACTGCCCGAACCGCAGTACGCCCACATGCCGCTGCTGCGCAATACCGACCGCTCCAAGATCAGTAAGCGGAACAACCCGGCGGCTCGGCTGGAGTGGTTCCGGGAGGAGGGCTACCTGCCCGAGGCCATCGTCAACTTCCTGGCCCTGCTTGCCTACCCGCCGGCGCAGGACGCCGACGGAGGCGACGTCGAGGTGTTCTCGTTCGCGCAGTTCTCGCGCGACTTTGAGTGGGGCAAGGTCAATCCGGTCGGCCCGATCTTCAACCTGGACAAGCTGGCCTGGCTCAACGGCGTCTACATCCGGTCCTTGGCGCTCAACGATCTGGCGGCTCGGCTGCTGCCGTACCTCGAGCAGGAGGGGATCCTCTCGGGTAACCCCACGTTGGGAGAGCTGGGCCGGCTGCAGCAGGTCACGGCGCTGATCCAGACCCGCATCGGCAGGCTCACCGAGGCGGCCCCGTTGGTGGGGCCCTTCTTCTGCGGCGACGACGCCATCGAGATCGCGCCGGATGCCCGGGTCCAGCTGGACGCCGGCTCGCCGGCCGTGCTGGACGCGGCGATCGAGGCGCTCGCTGACATCGACGAGCGGGGTCATGGCGTGCTGGGCGAGCATTCCGGGTGGCAGGCCGCCGCAATCGAAGCGGCCCTGCGCACAGCGCTGGTGGAGCGGCTCGGCATCAAGGCGCGGCTGGCGTTCGGCCCGTTGCGCACGGCGGTGTCCGGGCAGCGGATCTCACCACCGCTGTTCGAGTCCATGGAGATTCTCGGCAAGGCCTCGACGTTGGCCCGCCTGCGCGCGCTTCGCAAGACCCTGGACTGACGCCACTCGTTCGGAGTCGATGTGATCGCGGAGTGCCCCGGCGCGGTTTCACATCGACCCACGGCGGCCTAAATACCGACTGCCAAACCCGCCAGGAACGCGCTGGGAAATGCCCTGGCCAGCCAATGCGTTGCCCGTCCCGAAACTCGCTCGACCGTTGTCGGAGCATGCTGCAAGAGTGGAACCCATGCAGGTTGGCCAGTACCGCGACGTCCTCGCCCTGCGGGGCGTGCGTTCTGTGCTGCTGCTGGGCTTCCTCGTTCGTATGCCGATGTTCGCGGGCGGGCTCGTCCTCACCGTCCACATCGTGTCCACTCTCGGTCGCAGCTACGGCGAGGCCGGACTGGTGTCAGCGGCCTTCACCGTCGCGATCGCGATCTCGGCGCCCTGGCGAGGCCGGATCCTCGACCGGGTGGGGCTGCGGCGCACCGTGCTGCCGTCGATCGTCGTCGAGTCGGTGGCCTGGTCGGTGGCGCCCTTCGTCGGCTACCAGCTCCTGCTCCCGCTGGCCGTTCTCGCGGGTTTGTTCGTCGTCCCGACCTTCTCCATTCTGCGCCAGGCTCTGATCGTGGCAGTGCCTGCCGACCGGCGCCGTACCGCACTGTCGCTTGACGCGGTGTTCACCGAGATGTCGTTCATGATCGGGCCGGCCTTCGGTATCTGGGCCGCCGTCACGTGGGACACCCGGTGGACCTTGGTCGGGGTACAGCTGGCCAGTGTCCTGGCGGCTGTCGGACTGATGGTCATCAACCCGGCACTGCGGTCGACCAACCGTCACGCCGGTGCCGAGCTGCGCGACGCCGAGAGGGGCCGCCCTCGCGCCGACGGCGAGGACCCGGGCCGCGGCAGTGCCCACGCCGGCCGGAGCTGGGTCAGTGCCTCGGTCGTGGCCGTACTTGCCGCGGCGGGTGCCGCGACCGTGGTGCTCGGCGGCACTGACGTGGCCATCGTGGCCGCGCTGCGCAGCACCGGTAACCAGGGTGCCCTCGGATGGGTCATGGCTCTCTGGGGGGCCGGGTCGCTCGTCGGCGGTCTGTTCTACGGGGCCTGGCACCGCTCGATCTCGGTGTTCTGGCTGCTCGGTGGCCTGGCCGCAACCACGTTGCCCGTGGCCCTGGCCGGATCGCTGTGGTCGTTGAGCCTGTTGCTGTTCGTGTGCGGCTTCCTGTGCGCGCCGACAATCACCGCAACGGTGGACTCGCTGAGCCGACTGGTGCCGGAACGGTTCCGCGGCGAGGCGATGGGCTGGCACGGGTCGGCCATGACCACCGGGCAGGCAGTCGGCGCCCCCTTCGCGGGGTTCGCGATCGACCACGGCGGCTGGCAGTGGGGCTTCGTCAGCGTCTCGGTCATGGGCCTGGTCATCGCCATCCTCGCCGGTGGCGCTGGTTTACGACGCCGCACGTCCGCGCCGCTGGCTGCAGCGCCAGCCGAGCTGGTCGAGGCGGAACCCTCGTAACGGTCAACACGGCTGC
>JBIOUP010000205.1:0-13637 GCA_044867305.1 Dermatophilaceae bacterium | reverse complement strand
GCCGGCACGGGCTGCACGTCGAGCTCACCGTCGACGGGCAGACACAGGTGGGTCAGCAGCATCACGCTGGGGTGTCGGACGTCGTGCTCGAGTCCGCGGTGACCACCATCGTCGACCTCGAGGATTCGGTCGCGACCGTGGACGGGCCGGACAAGGTCGGCGCCTACCGCACCTGGCTCGGGCTGCGAACGGGCGAGCTCAGCGCGACGTTCCGCAAGGACGGCCACGAGGTGACCCGCCGCGTCAACGGCGACCGCAGCTACGTCGGCGCCGATGGCGCCGAGCTGACGCTCCCCGGGCGCTCGCTGCTGCTGGTGCGCAACGTCGGCCACCACATGCGCCTGGATGCCGTCCGCACCGCTGCGGGCGAGCCGATCCTCGAGGAGGTCCTCGACGCGCTCGTGTCCGCTGTGGCCGCGATGCACGAGCTGCGCGGCCGCGCCCGGTACCGGAACACCCGCACGGGCAGCGTCTACATCGTCAAACCGAAGATGCACGGACCGGACGAGGTCGCGCTCGCGGTGGCGATGCTCGCCGCCGTCGAGGACGCTTTGGGGCTGGCGCCGGCCACGCTCAAGATCGGCATCATGGACGAGGAGAAACGCACGTCCACCAACCTCGAGGCCTGTATCGCTCGTGCCGCCGACCGGGTCATCTTCGTCAACACCGGGTTCCTCGACCGCACCGGCGACGAGATCCACACCGACTTCGAGGCCGGAGCGATGGTCGGCAAGGACGAGCAGAGAACCCAGACCTGGCTCACGGCATACGAAAACCGCAACGTCGACGTCGCGCTGCGCGCCGGATTCGCCGGCCGGGCGCAGATCGGCAAAGGCATGTGGGCCAAGCCCGCCGCCATGCGCGAGATGCTCGACACCAAGGGTGCGCACCCGAGGGCCGGCGCCAACACCGCGTGGGTGCCTTCGCCGACGGCCGCGACCCTGCACGCCCTGCACTACCTGGAGACCGACGTGCTCGCCGTGCAGCAGGAGCTGGCGAAGCGGCCGCTGGCCGACCGGCGCGCCTTGCTGGTGCCACCGGTGCTGGCCGACGGGGGCCAGTCGCTCACGGTGCAGGACAAGCGCCACGAGCTGGAGACCAACGCGCAGTCGATCCTGGGCTACGTGGTCCGCTGGGTCGCGCTGGGCATCGGCTGCTCGACGGTGCCGAACCTCGAGGGGGTCGGCCTCATGGAGGACCGCGCGACCCTGCGAATCTCCAGCCAGCAGATCGCGAACTGGCTGCACCACGGGCTGGTCGACGAGGACGACGTGCGGGGCACCTTCGCAAGGATGGCCGCGCTCGTCGACGAGCAGAACGCCGGTGAGCCTGGCTATCACCCGATGAGTGCTGACCTGGACGCGAGCCCGGCGTTCCAGGCCGCGCTGGACCTCGTCTTCGCGGGGCGACGTGCTCCGAACGGCTACACCGAGCCGACCCTGACCAAGTGGCGGCAGCGGGCCAAGTCCACCCTCAGGTGAGGTGTTCGACGCGTCGGCGTATGCCGCGCAGCATGCCTGGCCCCATCATCGCGTCCGCGGGCACCAGCGCCCCGACATAGGCGGCGGTGAGCCACCACGGCCGGGTCCGCCCGCGGACTCGCAGGTGCAGCCGGGTCGCCCCGCCGGTTCGCCCGTCCAGGACGAATGCCCACGTCCACTCGATTTCGGCGCCGAGACGCTCGCGCCAGCGCAGCGGCAGGTGCGTTGTCGACCGCAGGACCAGCCGATGCGGCGCGACCACCTCTTCGACACGGAAGAAGGCGGTGCCGGGCCGGCCGTCCGGGATGGTGTCCCCAACCGCCAGATCGCGCACCAGGGCCGGGTCGAGGTGCTCCAGGCTCGGCCAGTTGGCCGGGAAGAGCAGCCGGTCGACCCACCTCGGCGTGTACCAGCCGCCCCGATGCCAGCCCATCTGGGTGAGCCACGGCCAGATCTCGTCTGGCGTCGCACGGATGGTGACCGCGTGGTCGGTGACGACTGTTGGATCGGCGACGAGTGAGTCGCCGGGCAGGGTGCGCCGTCGTTCGTGTGCGCGCGAGCCTCCCATGCGGCCCCAGAGCTGCAACCCGCCATAGCCGACGGCAACGACCCCGATCAGCGCCACCCGGCCGGCGCCCGGCCGCACGTCACACCCGGACGCGAGACAAGGCTGCGCGGCCGACCCAGATGAACGCGGCTCCGACGAGAACGTACGTCGGGTGGAAGAAGGTGAGCTCACGAATGACCAGCAGCTCCACGACAATCCACCCGATGACGAGCACGCCCGCGAACACCGCTGCGGCATCGGTGCGCTCGTCGCCATGCCAGGCGAACCAGGCGAGCACCGTCGTCGGCACCGCGACGATGAGCGCCAGAGCAACGCCCCCCAACACCGGGCTCGCGAACGGCAGCCGCGCGGTGACCACCTCCCCGAGGGAGAGCACCCCGCTCATCAGCCCGAGTGCCCCGCCATACCCCGAAAGCGCCACGATGGCGGCAAAGATGGCGAGCCCTGTCCTGCAGTGCAGTTCGCTGTTCCCAGCCATGGTTTGCTGGTCTCCTCTGGCGTGTCCGGTGCCTCGACGGTACCCCGAGCCTCCCGAGCGCCCTTGCCGGAGCGAGCAATGTCTCAAACTCGCTGCTCGCGCCTCTTCACTGTGTCACCCGGCGCGCGGAAAGGAGACGCCATGCTGCGACGGCCGGCCCCCGCGTGGCCGGTGCCGCGCCGGCTCGCGGCCGTGGGCGAGGTCGCCGCGATGGCCGCATCCGCCCGGCGTCTGCTGCAGGCCGTTCGAGCCGAGCGGGCCAGCCAGCTCACCCCGCTCACCATGCCGCCGCTGGGCCCCGGACCCCGCTTCGAGGTCCCCGTGTTGCTCGTGCACGGCTACCTCGGCACACCATCCTGCTGGGCCCACATCGTGCCGCAGCTGCACCGAGGCGGCTTCGGCAACGTCTTCTCCTTCGGCTACAACGCGCTGGCGTCGACGATTCCCGTCCTTGCCGCGGACGTGGTCCGCGAGGCGGAGGCAGCGATGCGCCAGTCGCGCTGCGCCGCCGTTCACCTCGTCGGACACAGCCTCGGCGGGCTGGTGATCCGGTATGCCGTTCAGCAGCTTGGCCTGGCAGCGGCGGCTCGCACCGTGGTGACCATCGCGACGCCGCACTCGGGCAGCCCCTTCGCCGCTGTTGCCCCGGGAGTGGTCGGCGCGCAGATGCGGCCGGGGTCGTCTCTGTTGCACCATCTGCCACCGCTGTCCAGCACTCCGCAGGTGTCGTGGTTGGTGCTGGAGTCGGCCCAGGACATCGTCGTGTCGAAGGCGACCTCCGGCTATGACGGCGAGGTGCGCTACCGCGTGGTCAACGGCCGCGGCCACCAAGCCATCCTGCGCTCCGACGAGCTGGGCCAGGCGCTCGTTGGTCATCTGGTGGATGCCGAAGAGGCGACCGCCGCTGCTGATGTCGCCTGACGGAGGTGTAGACGTGCGCAAGAGCGCACCCCTTCACCTCCGCTGTCGGATATACCTCCGATGAGTCGGCGGCCGGAGGTGTAGACGTGCGCAAGAGCGCTCGGTTATACCTCCGTGCTCGGTTTTACCTCCGTTGAGGAAGGAGACAGAACTCACCGCCGAGCTCACGTGGGGAAGTCGAGGTAGCCGTCCTCCACGGCTCTGCGGAAGAAGTCGGTCTTGGAGGCCACCGGCCGGCCGGCCTCGGCATACTTGCGGCGCGCCCGGCCCAGGTACTCGCGCACGGTCTCGGGGCTGATGCCCATCCGTCGGGCCACCGACTTCAGCGGCAACCCGGTGGCGTACAAGCGGACCGCTTCGGCCTCGCGAGGCGCCAGCTGGGGCAGCGTGTCCGCCTCGACCGCGGCGGCCCACTCGGGTGTGAGGTGAATGTCGCCGGCGGCCACCGAGCGGATCGCCTTGGCGAGCATCTCGAGGTCCTCGTGCTTGCCGACCAGCCCGGCGGCTCCGGCGCGGAAGGCCCGTGCGATGGGGCCGGGGCGCCGTTCCTGGGTGTAGAGCAGCACCGGCCAGCCTCGGCTGCGCAGCTGGCTCACGTTGTCCTCGAGGTCGCTGCCGTCGTCGAGCCCGATGTCCAGCAGGACAACGTCGACGGCGGGGTCGCGGGCGACGAGCTTCGCGACGGTTGGGGCGACCTCGGTCAACGCTGCCTGGGGAAGGTAGCGACGCAGGCTCTCGGCCACGCCATCGAGGATCGCCGGGTGGCCGTCAACGGCTGCCACCCGCAGCCGGTCAGCCATGGCCCTGGCCTTCCCTGGGCTGGAGCATGACCAGGGCGGCCTCCTCGTCGCAGCTGACGTCGAGCCTGACCTGCGGATGCCGGTGCTGCACCGCGTCGACCACCTCGTCGAGCCGGTTCGTCGAGCCGGTCTCGTCGACGACGACCACCGTGCCCAGGGGCGATCCGGCGCGCATCTTCCAGGTGGCGCGCACCTGCGCGCCGCGTCCGATCAGCGGCAGCAGTGCGGTCACCAGCTCGCGGAAGGCCGTCACAGCAGGACCGGAGTCGTCGACTGAGGAGACGATTTCGACGGCAGCGCCCCGGTCGCGTGACTCGGCGACCGCAGCAGAGACCTCCGGGGTCGTGAGGCATCGGGCGACGAGCCGGTCCCGGGCGGCTGCCTCGAGCAGCCGGCACTGGTGTCGTTGCTCGGGCGTGAGGTCGTCGGCTCGGCACAGCCGGCGCAGCATGGGGACGACGTCCGTTTCCAGGCCCTTGAGGCGCTCGGCTCGCTCTGCGTCTCGGACCTGTCGCAGGGACTGGCCAAGACGCAGCTCGCTGCGCGCCCGCTCGAACGCACCGATCGTCTCGGCGGCCGAGCCCAGCGCCAGACGAAGCGCCACCCCGACGGCAGCCCACAAGAGCACCTGCGGCCACCCTCCGATGAGCGCTTTCACCGGCCACCCACCGCCGGTCAGCGCGACCGCCAGGCTCATGCACACCGGCATACCGAGAGCAATGGTGAAGGCCGCCTTGACGTTGCCCCGGAAGGCCAGCGTGCCGACCAGGACGTTCTGGTAGCCCACGAACCAGGTCCGCCAGTCGGGTTCCTGCGGATCGAGCAGGTTGGCCGCCTGCAGCGTCGGCACGGCCAGGCCGACAAGCGCCCACAGCATCCAGTGGCGCTCGGCGCTGGGCGCGAACCAGGCCAGGACGGTGGCCAGGAGTGTTGCGAGCAGGCCGGCGACGGCCAGCCAGGGTAGGCGCGTCCGGTCCAGCCACAGCAGGCCGATGGCAGCATGGCCCACGACGCTCAGCGCGGCGCAGACCAGGGCCGGGCGGAACTCGCGGGCCGCCCACGCGGTCGGCAGCTCCTCGACGTCGGGATCGGGGTTGGGCACGGTGAGAACCACCCTCGTGCCTTCGCCGATCGCGCTGTCCACGTGGGCAGTTCCGCCCATCGACCGAAGGCGGGCGTCGATGCCCAGGCGCAGGCCGGCGCGCTGGCCAGACTCAGCGTGCGGGTCGAAACCGCGGCCTTGGTCGGAGACGACGACGTGCCACCCGCCACCCTCCTGACGCCCGACGACGCGGGCCGCTCGCACGCCGGAGTGCCGCGCGACGTTGGTGAGCGCCTCGCCGGTCGCATCAATGAGTGCGGCGAGCACGTCGTCCGGAGGCGAGGCACCCAACGTCGTGACGTCGACGGCGAGGCCAAGGGCGCCGGCTCGCGCACGCACCGACGACGCCAAGCTGGGCCGGGGGCGTTCCGGGGGCGTCGCGAGAGCGCGCAGCGCGTCGCGGGCCAGGTGCTGCCCTCCGTGGTCCGCGGACCAGCGTGCGGAACGGGAGGCCAGCAGCAGGGTACCGAGCACCCGGTCGTGCACGAGCGAGTCCCAGCGGTCCCGCTCGCGCGTCACGGCGGCTTCGCGCAGGTCGGCTTCCTGCGCCAGGCGGGTATGCCGGGTGGCTCGCGCGATCTGCAGGGAACGGCGGCGAAGCAGCCCGATCACGGTGACGCTGAGCAGGCCGGCGCTCAGGAAGATCAGCGCCTCCCATCGGGCCTGGGTCGGGCCGACGGTCGCCGTGCGCTCGTAGAGCATCGCCGCGGCGAGGACGAGCGAGGCCACGACCCCTGCCGCCGGCGACACGGCATATGGGGCGGCCAACGCGGCAACGGTCACCACGTGGATGAACGGCGGGTATGCCGTGCCCGCCGTCTCGGGTGGAAACAAGAGCGGCATGGCGGCGACGACGAGCACACCGACCAGGACAAAGGCGCGCGCCCCGCGGCGGATGCCGACACCGAAGAGGACATCGGCCACACAGCCCAGGGCCGCCCACGCGAACGCCATGTGGACAAAAGCCATGGGAGCGTCGTAGCGGGTCGCGAACGCCGGGTCGAGCGTGAATGTCGTGACCCCGATAACCGCCCCGACCGCGACCGCCTTGGCCAGGCCGCGGTCCAGGTCGGCCTGCCACGGCGTCGTGGACGCGGTTAACGGCCGCGCTTGCCTGATATCCCCCGAGCCGTCCACGATCGGCTCCACGGTCTGACCTTAACGGGTGGAGCGCCGCTAGGTCCTGTCGGCGCCCACCGCGTAGGCGCCCGCTGGCGTCCGCCAGAACGCCCGCCAACGACGGTTTTCCGGATCGAGCACCGGATCCGGTGGTTGATCTGGAAAACGATGGTGGCGCTGTGACTGAGCTACTCCCCCGCAGCGACCTGCGGGAGCGTGATGACCGCGCGAACGCCCGGCCCGGCGTCCGCCAAGGCGATCGTGCCTCCGGCCCGGCCCAGCAGCTCGCGGGTGATAGCCAGGCCCAGACCGCTGCCGCCGCGGTCCCGGTCGCGTGCCTCGTCCAGGCGAGTGAACCGGTCGAACACCCGCTCCCGGTCGGCTTCGGGTATGCCGTGTCCGTCGTCGCAGATGCGGACCAACACGTCCGGCCCGCGCACCTCCACGTCGGCAACCACGGCAGAGCGGGCGTGTCGCACCGCGTTGTCGATGACGTTGGTGAGCACCCGCACCAGATCCGGTTCGGCAACCGCGACCAACACCGGCCCATCACCTGACGCAGGCAACCGCAACGGAACCCGCGCCCCGGCATACCGACCGGCGAGCGAGCTCAGCACAGCCGAAACGTCGACCGGCTCGACCTCGGCCGACCCGCGCCCGTCGTCGGTACGGGCGAGCAGCAACAGGTCTTCCACGAGCGCGGACAACCGCTCCACATCGGCGAGCAGCCCGGACGTCAGCTGATCATCCTCGCCGAGCCGCTGCGCGACCTCGAGCTGGGTGCGGATGCTGGCGAGCGGGCTGCGCAGCTCATGGGCGGCATCGGCGACGAAGGCCCGCTGGGTGCGCCGCGCGGCGGCGACCCGGTCGAGCATCTCGTTGAGTGTGCTCGCGAGGGCGCTGATCTCATCGCGCGTTGCGGGCACCGGCAGTCGTTCGGTCTCGGGTGAGGTCGCGTCGATCCGCGCCGCGCCGAGGCGCAGCGCTTCCACCGGACGCAGAGCGGCTCCGATGATCCGCCAGGCGATGACGGCGAGCACGGCCAGCAGCAGCGGAAAGAGCACGAGTAGAAGCAGGCGCAGCGTGCGTCCACTGGTCTCCACATCGGCCGTCGGTGCTGCCGCCACCACGGTCACCCGCTTGCCGGCGGCGTTGGCGTCCAGCGCGGCGACCTGCAGGCTGCCGCTGAGCCCGGCACGCGCGCCCGGCACGACCACGGCGTCACCCGCGAGCGCGGCGAGCCGCTCGTCCGCAGTCACGAGCGCGGTCAAGCGGTCCGCGGTCGGTGAGCCGGAGACGACGCGTCCCTGAGCGTCGATCACCTGCACCACCTGAGCGCCTGACACCGGAATCGGGTCGGGCAGCCGGTTGGTCTCGACGAGCAGGGCCACCTCGCGCGCGCTCGACAACGCGCTTGCCTGGACGGTGCGGGTCAGCGCCGCGGTCAGCACGGCATACAGCACCAACCCCCCGATGACGAGGGACCCCGCGACCCCCAGCACCCCGATCGTCATGAGCCTGGCCCGCAGGCTCATCCGCTCGAAGCGCCTTGGCCACCGTAGCGAGCCCCGAGTGGAGCTCATCGCGCGATCCGGTACCCGATGCCGCGGACCGTCTCGATCCGATCGCGCCCCAGCTTGCGGCGCAGGTAGCCCACGTAGACCTCGACGACGTTCGCGTCGTCGGCGTCGCCCCACACCTTGCCGAGCAGCTCGTCCTTGCTGACGACCGCGGGCGCAGCGCGCAGGAGGTGCTCGAGCAACAGGTACTCGCGTGGGGACAGAAGTACCTCCGCACCGTCGACCTCGACCACCCGGGTGGCGGGGTCCACAGTGATTCCCCCACCCGACAGCAGCGCGGGTCGCGGGCCGGCGTCCCTGCGCAGGAGGGCACGGATGCGCGCGAGCAGTACGACGAACGAGAAGGGCTTGGTGAGGTAGTCGTCGGCGCCGTAGTCCAGCCCGTCGGCCTCGTCGTACTCGCCGTCCTTGGCCGTGAGCATGAGCACCGGCACCCAGTTGCCCTCCGCGCGAAGGGTCTTGACGAGCGTGTACCCGGAGATGTACGGCAGCATGATGTCGAGCAGCACCAGGTCGTAGCCCCCGAACCGCGCCGCGTCCAGCCCGGCCCGTCCGTCCGCCGCGTGGTCGACGAGGAAGCCCTCGGCGGCCAGCCCACGCTGCAGCGCGGCGGCCATCCGGGCCTCGTCCTCCACCAGCAGCAGTCGCACCACCTCACGGTATGCCGGTTGACGCCCCCGCCTCTCAGCACTCTCTCAGGCGCGCTGGGTGATGATGGCGCCATGAGCCTGTTCACCGACCACCCGCGGGCCCGCTGGGCCGTACCGGCCACCGCCCTCGTGTTCATCGGTGGCGCCGCGTTCGTCACGAGCGCCACGGCGACGGCGGACTCAGGCTTGCCGCCTCGCACGGCGGCAGAGCTGCTCGTCGATCTGCAGCAGGCGCAGCTGCATGGCCTGTCCGGCACCGTTGTGCAGACGGCAAACCTGGGCCTGCCACAGCTGCCCGGAGTAACCGGCGGGCAAGGTTCGAGTGGCACGAGCACCTCGCTGTCGTCGGTGCTGTCCGGGACGCACACCTGGCGGGTGTGGACCGCGGGACCGACCCAGAGCCGGCTGGCTCTGGTCGGCAGCGCCGGGGAGTCCGACGTCATCCGCAACGGCCCGGACCTGTGGCTGTGGTCCAGCAACGACAAGACCGCCGTCCACTCCACCCTGCCCGCGCAAGAGCCCAAGCCGGCGGTGACGCCCAACGACCTGCCGCGCACCCCGGAGGAGGCCGCCCAGCGAGCCCTGGCCGCGGTCGACCCAACGACCGAGGTGACGACATCGGGCACGGCCACGGTCGCCGGCCGCCCGGCATACGAGCTGGTCCTGAAGCCGCGTGACACTGCGTCGCGGGTCGCCCAGGTGCGCCTGGCGATCGACGGTGAGCAGCACGTGCCCTTGCGGGTGCAGGTGTACTCCACCAAGGTCGTCGAACCAGCCGTCGAGGTGGGCTTCACGTCGGTCGACTTCAGCACGCCCGACGCGCGCCAGTTCGAGTTCACCCCGCCGGAGGGCACGACGGTCACCGACAAGGGCACGCTGCCGGGACACAAGTCCGGTGCGGCGACCAACCCGGCGCCGGCGGCCGGTGCCGAGCCCAAGGTCGTGGGCAGCGGCTGGACTGCGGTCGCCGTCGCGACCCTCCCCGACGACGCGAAGGCGTCGCTGAACGAGCAACCAGCGGCGCAGCTACTCGCCTCGGTGCCTCGCGTGTCGGGGTCGTGGGGAAGCGGTCGCCTCGTCGACGGAACGCTGTTCTCGGCCGTGCTCACTGACGACGGGCGCATCGCCGTCGGTGCCGTCGCCCCGGAGAAGCTGTATGCCGCGCTGGCGGCGCCGTGAGCGCAGCGGCAGTCGGTGCCGTGAGCGCAGCGATGCTGCCGGTCGGTGACGAGGCCGGGTTGGCGATCACGACGTCGGGACTGACCAAACGCTTCGGGGCCCAGACCGTCGTGGACCAGCTCGATCTGGCCGTGCCGACCGGCTCGGTCTATGGGTTCCTCGGGCCGAACGGGTCGGGCAAGACGACGACGATCCGGATGTTGCTCGGCCTCGTGCGGCCGACTGCCGGCACGAGCACCTTGCTCCACTGCGCGATTCCGAGCCAGGCGGGTGAGGCGTTACCTCGCGTCGGATCGCTCGTGGAAGGGCCGGCGTTTCACCCGTACCTGTCCGGGCGCGGCAACCTGGCCCGGCTCGACGCCGCCGACCTGCTCGCCGACCCCCGCACCGCGAGCACCCGCATCGATGCCGCTCTGGACCGGGTCGGACTGCTCGCGGCGGCGACCAAGCGGTATCGGGCCTACTCGCTCGGCATGCGCCAACGCCTGGCGATCGCCGCGGCGCTGCTGGCCCCACGCGAGCTGCTCGTCCTGGACGAGCCGACCAACGGCCTGGACCCGCAAGGCACCCGGGAGGTGCGCCACCTCATCGCGTCGCTGGCGTCCGACGGCGCAACGGTATTCGTGTCCAGCCACCTGCTGTCGGAGGTCGAGCAGCTGTGCAGCCATCTCGGCGTCATGAGCGAGGGCCGCCTCGTCGCCCAGGGAACGACGGCCGAAATACGATCGGGGGCAGCGTCGGTCGCCCGGCTTGGAACCGACCAGCCGCTCGAGGCGACTCGGGTCTTCACCGAGCTCGGGCTGTCCGGGGTCGAGGCCCGCGACGGGGAGGTGACCGGCATACCCGGTGGGATTGCCCCGGAAAAAATCGTCGACGCCCTCGTCCACGCCGGCGTGGGGGTGCGGTCCTTCGCGGTGACTGCGCCCGGCCTGGAGGACCTGTTCGTGCAGCTGACCGGGGAGGGCTTCGATGTCAGCGGCTGACACCCGGGTCCGCAGTCAGGCCCACGGTCCTCGGGCTCCGTGGTGGTCAACCAGGTTGCTGCGCTCCGAGCTGCGCCTGATCGGGGGCCGGCGACGCAACCAGATGGGTTTGCTCGTGCTCGCCGCACTGCCCGTCGTGCTGGCCATCTCGGTCAAGGTGGCTGCGCCGCGACCGGGGCGCGGGCCGGACTTCTTCTCGTCGATCACCTCGAACGGGCTGTTCGTGCCGCTGGCGGCGCTCGGTGTGGAGATCGGGTTCTTCCTGCCGTTGGCGATCGCCATGCTGTGCGGTGATGCGATCGCCGGCGAGGCCAACGTCGGGACGCTGCGGTACCTGCTCAGCGTGCCGGTGCACCGCACCCGGCTGCTCGCCGTGAAGTACCTGTCGTTGTGCATCGGCGCGCTTTGGGGGGTCGCGGTCGTCGCGGCGACCGGGGCGGTCATCGGGATCGCCCTCTTCGGGACCGGCGACATGGTCACCCTGTCGGGCACCCAGGTGGGCTTCGGCCAAGCGCTGTGGCGGCTGGTGCTCGTCATGCTGTACCTCAGCGCGGGGCTCGCTGCGCTGGCCGCCGTGGGCCTGCTCGTCTCGACGCTGACGGAGCAACCGATCGCGGCAACCATCGCGGTGATGATCCTCGTCATCTTGTCGTGGATCCTCGACTCGATCCCGCAGCTGGAGTGGCTGCACCCGTGGCTGCTCGTGCACGAATGGCCCTCCTTCGCGGACCTGCTGCGGGATCCGCCCTTCTGGGACAACGTCGTCCGCGGGCTGTGGGTCGACGCCGGGTATGCCGTGGTGTTCTGGCTCGCGGCCTGGGCCCGATTCTCGGGCAAGGACATCACCAGCTGAGGGCGCCGTGGCGGTTGTCAGCAGTCGACGGCGACAGCCAACGCTGAGCACACCTGCCGCATCCGCCCGTCGTCGAGCCGCGAGGCGTTCCACCAGGATGCCCAGCGAGACGATTCGAGGGCATCGAGAGTCAGGACGCACGCCTTCGGGACCGGGTCGACGTCCGGGTCCAAGTCGACCTCACTGGGTAGTCCCCTCACCGTCGTCGTGCACGGCGCAACGACGGCAGTTGTGGGGCGAGGCGGCGGTTGTCGCGCGAGGCGGCAGCTATATCTGCCGTCTTGCCACCGTGTCTGCCGCCTTGTCACATGTCTGCCGCCATGCCACCACCTGCCCCAGCACCCAAGGCGGCGGGAGTCGACCCAGGGCGGCAGTTGTTGCCGGATGCGGCAGTTCGACCCAGGGCGGCAGCTACCTACAAACGGAGATAACGGAACTCGCCTGCGCGAGCAGCGCAGGGTTGCCTACCCTTCGCGGAGGGACCGCGCCGTCGCGTCCCCCTTCCCGATACGCGGCGCGCGCGGTTCTACGGAAGCTTCCGACGATGATGGAAGGAACCCCATGTCCCCGCTCAACCGCCTCGCCTTCGCCGCCGCGGCATCCGCGTGTGTCGCCGTCGCCGTCGCGCCCATGGCGTCCGCCGCGCAGGGCAACGGCCCCAAGTGGAACCGCACGCTCACCACGGATGTCGTGGCGCCCTACCAGATTGCCGTGAACCAGGGCGATGTCTACGTCGCTGACGGCGCCACCTCGACGGTCTCGCGCATCAAGCCGAACGGCACGCTGGAAACGATCGCAACCGGCTTTGCCGGCGGCGACGTCGCCGGGCTCGACCTCAGCGCCGACGGCAAGTCGCTGGCGTTCACCTCGACCCAGTACGGCCCGCCGCCCGGCCCGCAGGCGCCCCCTACCCTCACTGCGTCGACCCTCACCATCAAGACCGAAGGTAAGCCGGACGTCGTCGCCGACCTGCACGCCTACGAGTACGCGAACAACCCGGACGGCAACGTCACCTATGGCCTCGCGCCGGGCGCCAGCGACGCCTGTCGTGCTGAGATCGTCGAGCTCACCCACGGCCCGGCGAGTTACCCGGGGATCACAGACTCGCACCCCTATGCCGTGGCCAGCCTGGGTAACGGCGCATGGGCGGTGGCCGACGCCGGAGCCAACGCGATCCTCAAGGTGGACGGGGCCGGCGCCATCTCCACCCTCGCTGTACTGCCATCCCAGCCGCTCACCTTGACAGCGGAGCAGGCCACGGCCCTCGGGGCGGCGGACTGCGTCGGCGCTACCTACGCGTTCGAGCCAGTGCCGACGGACGTCGAGCTCGGCGCGGGCGGGCGGCTCTGGGTCACCACGCTGCCCGGCGGTCCCGAAGACCCCAGCCTCGGCGCCCGCGGGAGCCTGTACACGGTCGGCATGGCAAGCGGGCGCTCAACCCGGGTCGCCACCGGCTTCCTCGGGGCCACCAACCTGGCTCTGGGCGGTGACGGATCGGCATACGTGACCGAGTTGTTCGCGGGCAAGATCAGCAAGGTGAACCGGTCCACGGGCAAGGTGAGCACCTTCAAGAAGCTGGCCAGCCCGCTGTCGGTCGAGGTCGCGAACAACTTCGTGTATGCCGCGACGGCCGGCCCGTCGGACCCGACGACAGGTGAGCCGCTGGGCAACGGGAAGGTGATCCGCTACCGGCGCTGACCCCAAACGCGACGAAGGGGAGCAGCCACGGCTGCTCCCCTTCGTCAGGTCCTAGTCCTGCAGCGCCATGGCCAGCAGCTCGACCAGGTGCAGCACCTTGACCGCCACCTTGGCTCGGCGGGCCCCGTCAGTAACCTGCCTCTGGCACACCGGGTTCACCGTAACCAGGTAGTCCAGCTCGGCCTCGCGGGCCTGCTCCATCTTGGGGTCGAGGATGCGGTGGGA
>JBIOUP010000204.1:0-21575 GCA_044867305.1 Dermatophilaceae bacterium | reverse complement strand
TGGCTGGCGGTGCGCGCCATCGCCGCCGCACATGGCGAGCCCGCGCTGGTGCAGTTCTACCGCGCCGTCGCCGGCGCGCCGGGCGCCGTCGGGCGAAGCGTCGACGACGCCCTGGGCACCGTGCTGGGCACGAACGCAGACGCCGTCGTCGCCACGTGGCGCGCCGAGCTCGAGCGGCTGTCGCGGTGACTGAGCGGCCACCGCAGGACGCCCGCGAGCACGGCCCGGGCCGGCACGTCCACCGCGAGGCCGCTCGGCTCGTGCTCGTCGACGAGACCGACGAGCACGTCCTGCTGGTGCGTGGGTTCGACCCTGCGGCACCGGGAGTCGTGTACTGGTTCACGATCGGCGGGGGCGTGCACGCGGGCGAGGACCCTCGTCGGGCGGCAGCCCGCGAGGCGTTCGAGGAGGCCGGGGTCGTGGTGGATCCCGATGCCCTGGTGGGCCCGTTCCAGCGCGAGAGCGTCGTCTTCGGTTTCGACGGGGTGACCGTCCACCAGGAGCAGGAGTTCTACCTGGCCCGAGTCCAGCGGGTCGAGCCGGTCACCACCGGCCTGGACGAGCTGGAGATGCGCTCGACAGTGAGTGTCTCGTGGGTGCGGCTGGAGGACCTGGCGGTAATCGGCGAGACCGAAACGGTGTACCCGACCAACGTGTCGGAGCTCGTGGCCGAGCTGCGCGTCGTTCAGCCGCCGCGACCGCGGGTGTAGATCAGCTCGATCTGGCCCTCGAAGTCCTCCATGACCACATGCCGCTTGAGCTTGAGCGACGGGGTCAGGTGGCCGCTTTCGATGGTCAGGTCGACCGGCAGGACCTCGAAGGCCCGAATCGACTCGGCCTTGCTCACCGCGAGGTTCGCGTCGTCGACCGCCTTCTGTAGCTCGGCCAGCACGTCCGGGTTCGATCTGGCCTGCTCGAGCGGCACGCCGTCCATCCCCTTGTTGGCCGCCCAGATCGGGTACATCTCCTCGTCGATGGTGACCAGCGCGGCGATGAACGGACGCCGGTCGCCGACCACGATGCACTGGGACACCAGGGGATGGGCGCGGAGGCGGTCCTCGAGGATCGCCGGCGCGACGTTCTTACCCCCTGCGGTCACGAGGATCTCCTTCTTGCGCCCGGTGATGCGCAGGAAGCCGGCGTCGTCGAGCTCGCCGACGTCGCCGGTGGCGAACCAGCCGTCTTGCATGACCTCGGCTGTGGCCTCGGGGTTGTTGTGGTAGCCGGCGAAGACGTTGATGCCGCAGATGCAGATCTCCCCGTCCTCGGCGATGCGCACGCCCACCCCGGGAAGGGGACGACCCACGGTGCCTACCTCGATCGAGGAGGGCAGGTTGACGCAGGCGGGCGCGGTCGTCTCGGTGAGCCCGTACCCCTCGAGGATGGTGACCCCCACCCCGCGGAAGTAGTGGCCGAGCCGCTCGCCGAGCGGGGCGCCGCCGGAGACGGCGAAGCGGATCCGCCCGCCCATGGCGGCTCGCAGGGTCGAGTACACCAGCCGGTCGAAGAGGGCATGCCGGGCTCGCAGCAGGGGCCCGGGCTGGCCGCGACCCAGCGCCTCGCTGTACTGGATCGCCGTGCTGGTCGCTGCCGCGAAGATCCTCGCGCGGGCGCCTCCACCCGAGATGGCTTTCTGCTCGGCCCCGTTGTAGATCTTCTCGAACACGCGGGGCACGGCCAGCACGAAGGTCGGCCGGAATGTCGAAAGGTCTCCCAGCAGGTTCTTGATGTCCGCCGAGTGGGCCATGGTGGCGCCGGAGTGAACGCACAGGATCTGGATGAGACGCGCGAACACATGCGCTAGCGGCAGGAACAGCAAGGTGGAGACCACCGGAGCGTCGAAGACCTCCGGCACCGACTGCACGGCGTTCTCGGCCAGGCCCATGAAGTTGCCGTGCGTGAGTCGGCACCCTTTGGGCCGGCCGGTCGTACCGGAGGTGTAGATGATCGTTGCCACGTCGTCGCGCGTGGCGATGGCGCGCCGCGCGGTCAGCAGCTCGTCGGCGACCTCCCGGCCGGTGCGCGTGAGCTCGTCCAACCCACCGGTCTCGATCTGCCAGACGTCCCGCAGCTGCGGCAGCCGGTCATGCACCGAAGCGACGAGGGACGCATGCGTGCGACTCTCGACGAGCACCGCAACCGCCCCGCTGTCGGAGAGGATCCACCAGGCCTGTTCGGCCGAGGAGGTCTCGTAGATCGGCACGGTCACGGCGCCCGCCGTCCAGATGGCGAAGTCGGCCAACGTCCACTCGTAACGGGTCCGGGAGAGGATCGCTACCCGGTCACCCGGTTGGACACCGGCCGCCATGAGACCCTTGGCGAGCCCGTCGACGGCCGCAGCGAACTCGCTCGCGGAGACGTCCTGCCAGCCCCCGTCACGGCGGACGGAGAAGAGCGCTCGGTCGGGAGTCCGCTGCGCGTTGCGTACAGGGAGGTCGGCCAGGTTTCCCTTGGTTGTGGGCGGCACGACCGGGGGGACGACCAGCTCCTGCACTGGGCTCTCCTAACGAAGCGGCGGACGGTTGCTCCCGCACGCCCCCCATGATGGACCACGATAGCCTTGCCGTCATGGCAGACCGCACTGAGTCATCGATCGTCATCGCCGCGCCCCCGGGCACGGTGCTTGACGTCATCGCTGATTTCGAGGCCTACCCGGAGTGGGCCGGGGACATCAAACGCGTTTCGGTGCTCTCCGAGGAGGGCGACGGGTGGCCCGACGCGGTGGAGTTCACCCTCGACGCAGGTGTCATCAAGGACACCTACACGCTGCGCTACGACTGGGACTTCGACGAGGACGCAGTGGGCGCGGTGACCTGGGGCCTGGTCCGGGCGAACATCCTGCGGGCCATGGATGGGTCCTACACCCTGGAGCTGGACGGTGAGGGCACTCTGGTCACCTACCAGCTGACCGTCGACCTCACGGTGCCCATGCTCGGGATGCTCAAACGCAAGGCGGAGAAGACCATTGTCGACACCGCGTTGAAGGAGCTGAAGAAGCGGGTCGAGGGCTGACGTGTCCCCGCAGGCGCACGATCCCGCAGTGGGGTCGGTCGCCCAGGAGGCCGCCAGACTGATCGGACTGCTCTCGGGCGAACTGAGCGACGAGGAGGCCCGCGCGGCCGGCGCTCGCGCATCGGCTCGAACGGGAGTCTGCGAGACGTGCGGGCACGACGCCTCGGCTGAAGGCACCAACCACGCTGGGGGACCGCAAGAGTCAGTATGCCGGCTGTGCCCGGTGTGCCAGCTGATCGGCTTTGTCAGGAACATCAGCCCCGAGACCATCGACCGGCTCGCCGATGTCGTCGACATGATCGGCCTCGGGCTTCGGGGGCTGGCCGAATCGCGCCGCGAGGCCGCTGCGGCGAAACCCCCAGCCCGGAACGCCTCAACCGGGAAGCCTCCTGCGCCGGAAGGGCGTCCAGGGCTGCCGTGACCGCGTACACGATCGGGGTCGACATCGGCGGCACGAAGATCGCGGGTGGGGCGGTGGATGAGACCGGCTCCGTTCGGGTACGTGCCCGCACCGACAGCCCACCCCGCTCGACGTCCGCGGATGTCGTCGAAGACGCCATCGCCAGCGTGGTCGAGCGGCTGCTAGGGCGCGTCGGACGGGACAACGTTGCGGCAGTTGGGATCGGTGCGGCCGGCTTCGTGTCGGCGGACCGGGCGACGATCGCCTTCTCTCCGCACCTGGCCTGGCGCAATGAGCCGCTGCGGGATGCGCTGGAGCAGCGGATCGGGCTGACGACGACGGTCGACAACGACGCCAACGCAGCGGCCTGGGCCGAGTGGAAGTTCGGTGCCGGGCGAGGCGAAAGCCACCTCGTCGTCGTCAATCTCGGCACCGGCATCGGCGGCGGGGTCGTCGTGGACGGGCGGCTGCAGCGGGGACGATATGGCATGGCCGGCGAGTTCGGGCACCTGCAGGTCGTTCCGCGGGGGCTGCTCTGCGAGTGCGGGAACCGAGGCTGTTGGGAGCAGTACGCCAGCGGCAACGCTCTCGTGCGCGAGGCGCGGGCCCTCATCGCCGCGGGTTCTCCGGTAGCCGAGGACCTGCGGGCCAGGGCCGGCGGCACCGCGGCCGAGCTCAGCGGGCCGCTCATCACCGAGGCCGCTCGGGCCGGGGACCGGCTCGCCGTCGAGCTGTTCGCCGAGGTCGGCCACTGGCTCGGCCTCGGGATCGCCAACCTCGCAGCAGTGTTCGACCCGGGAACCGTTGTCGTCGGCGGTGGGGTGAGCTTGGCCGGCCCACTCCTGCTGGACCCGGCCCGCGCCGCCTACCGGGCCCAGCTCACCGGCCGCGGGTACCGCACCGAAGCGCGCATTGTCGCAGCCGAGCTGGGCAACGACGCGGGCCTCATCGGCGCCGCGGACCTGGCCCGCGCTTACGTGGCCACACGGCATACCTCCGGCGACGCGTCCTAGAGGCGCGAGCCGTCATCGTCGGGGTCGCGCTCGCCCGAGCCCCGCATGATGAGCAACCCGAATCCAAAGCCCAACAGCAGCAGCCCGGCGACGATCAGCCAGCCGGGGTCCGGGTTCCCGGAGAAGACGACCGCCCACAGGACCAGCAGCGGCCCGGCAACCATGCCGACGACGGCCAGCCAGTAGGTCGCGTCATGGGCCGGCGGCAGCTGCGGTTCGGGCGGCTCGAAGTGCTCGTCGGTGTCGTCCTCGGGCGGGTAGCCCCGCCAGGCGTGGCGCTGCTGCGGGTATGCCGGGTCGTCGGTCGGTGGCTCGGGCTTGGGTTCGGTGGCGGGTCGTGACTCGACCTCCCCAGGCGGCTCGGGCACGCCGAGATCCCTTGCGGGAGAGGACGTGCGCTCGACGGGTGCCGTGGTCTCGGTCCCGGCGGCGTCGCCCTCCGAACCGGAGTCACGCGAGTCCGGCATACCCTCGGCCGGCGGCAGGTGGGCCGAGCCGGAGGTGGGGGCCACGTCGTCCCAGCCGGCGACGATGCGAGCGAACTCCTCGTCGACGTCCGGCTCGTGGCCCGGCCCCTCGGTCGCCACGCTCAGTTCCGCAGCTTCTCGATGAACTCGACGGAGCCTTCGAAGATCTGCGGTGCGTCGTTGTCCAGCGTGGCCACGTGGTAGGAGTTCTCCAGCCAGATCTCGGTCACCTCGCAGTTGGTGGCCTGTGAGTGGAAGAACTCGACACTGACCTTGGGCACGACCTTGTCCTCGCGAGACCGGAAAAGCAGGATGGGCTGAGTCAGCTTCGGCAGGTCCTCCCCGACGATCTTCCACAACTGGCTCAGCGAGTACATCGAGTGCAGCGGGTTGCGGTCGTAGCCCAGTTCGGTGACGCCTTCCTTCTTGATGTCTCCGATGTGACCCGGGAGGGACGGGATGATGTGGTGAAGGATCGGCAGCAGCGGTAGCAACGGGTCGTTGTGCTTGAAGATCGGGTTGACCAGCACCATGCCGCGCACCTCGGGATGTTCGAGTGCGATCTTTGTCGCCAGCAGCCCGCCCATCGACAGGCCGGCACTGAAGACGACGTCGCATCGCGCGGTGAGCTCGTCGTAGCCACGCTGCAGGTCGGCATACCAGTCCTGCCAGGTCGTGCGGTTGACGTCCTGCCACCGGGTGCCGTGGCCGGCAAGCAGCGGCAGGCGCACGCTGTAGCCCTGATCGGCCAGATACTCACCCCACGGCCGCAGCGATTGGGGAGTGCTCGGGTAGCCGTGGCAGAGCAGGACACCCACCTCGTTGCCGTCGTGTGAGTAGGGCTCCGCCCCGGGCATGATCGCCACGCTGCTCTCCTTTTCCTGGGTCTGCCACATGGTCCCACGGCCCTGTGCGAGGGTGGTAGTGCCGTAGAGTGCTCCGCGTCACGTGCGGAAGGTGCCGTCGGTGTTGTACTGGTTTCTCAAGAAGATCGTCATCGGGCCGATCCTCAAGCTGATCTTCCGCCCGTGGGTCGACGGCGAGGAGAACTTCCCGGCAACCGGCCCGGCGATCTTCGCAAGCAACCATCTGTCGTTTTCGGACTCGTTCTTTCTACCGGTGATGTGCCCTCGGCGGATCACTTTCCCGGCGAAGATGGAGTACTTCACCGGTCGCGGGATCAAGGGACGGCTCACCGCCTGGTTCTTCAGGGGGGTGGGGCAGATCCCCATCGATCGCTCCGGAGGGGCAGCCAGTGAGGCGGCCATCGAGTCGGGCCTCAAGGTGCTTCGCCGGGGGGAGCTGTTCGGGATCTACCCCGAGGGCACCCGCTCGCCGGACGGGCGGCTCTACAAGGGCAAGACCGGCATCGCCCGGATGGCCCTCGAGGCCGGCTGCCCGGTCATCCCGGTGGCCATGGTCAACACCGACAAGGCTCAACCAACCGGCCAGAAGGTGCCCAACATCGTGCGGATCGGCATGCGGGTCGGGCGGCCGCTGGACTTTCGGCGTTATGAGGGCATGGAGAACGACCGGTTTGTGCTGCGGTCGATCACCGACGAGATCATGTACGAGCTCATGCTGCTGTCCGGACAGGAGTACGTCGACGTGTACGCCACGTCGATCAAGAAGAACGTCGTGCAGACGGCCGTCGACCGAGCCCGCCAGATCGGCCCCGTGAAACGGCGGACATCGGATGCCACGCAGGCCGATGACGACCCAGAACCGGACACCGCTGTGACGTCGACCGCCCGCGCGCCAGCCGGAGTCACCGCGTCGGGGCACGGTATCCAAAGGCGAGCCAGCTGAGCCCATGGGCGCCTCCCAGGGGGAGCTGGGCGAGCGGGACTCACTCGTCCTCAACGCCATGTGGGGCGCGGTGCGCGTGTTCCGCTGGCTGGCCCTCGGGTATGCCGCGTGGGGGGCCTGGGTGCGGCGCGAGGACATGGCCAGCCCGGAAGGCGCCGCTTTCATCCTGAGCCTGCTGCTGGTGTGGACCGTTTTCATGCAGGTGTGGAACCGCCGGGACCTGCTGATCCACGTGGTTGAGCTGGTTATCGCGTGCGTCGCGGTGTACGCGACGAGATGGGTGGACACCCCCGCGGCGGTCAACGAGGGGGTGACCACCGTTCCGGGGGTCTGGCAGAGCGTCCCCGTGGTCGCCATCGCCGTGATCCTCGGCTGGCAGGGTGGTCTGTTGGCCTCGCTTGTCGTGAGCTTGGTGATGATCGCCACCGTGGGCCGGTTGGACGCCGAGCCGGTGAGCAACGCCGGGCTGCTCATCCTGGTGGGAACCTGCGTGGGCTACGCCGCCGATGTCGCCCGCAAGGAGCAGGACGAGCTGAGCCGGGCCCTGGCGCGGGAGGCCACCCTGGCCGCGCGCGACCGGCTCGCTCGGACCGTGCACGACGGCGTGCTCCAGGCGCTGGCCTTCATCAACCGACGTGGTCTGGAGCTGGGGGGTGAGGCCGCCCGGCTCGGGGTGATGGCCTCCGAGCAGGAACGTCGGCTGCGCGCCCTGGTCAGCGGCGTGTCGCTGGACCAGCTGCAGTCGACCGTCGGCGGCCCGGTCGACCTGTGTGCCGCGCTCACCGCGACAACGACGGGGTCGGCCACGATCGTCGCACCGGCCGATCCCGTCATGCTCGACCGTGGCCTGGCTGACGAGCTCTCGGCAGCCGTTGATGCGGCGCTGGACAACGTGCGGCGGCATGCGGGGGACGGTGCCCAGGCGTGGGTTCTCGTCGATGACCTCGGTGCGGAGGTCCTGCTCACGGTGCGGGACAACGGCGTCGGCGTGTCCCAGGAACGCATGGACGAGGCGAGCGCTCGTGGTCGCCTAGGAGTGTCCTCGTCCATTCGCGGACGGATCGAGGACCTGGGCGGAAAGGCGAGGTACCTGGGCGTCCCCGGCGGGGGAACCACGCTGGAGATGTGGGTCCCGAAGAGGGTGATGTAACAGTGGCCCACCAGGATGACCTCGGTCCCTCGGCGGAAGGCAGCCTCGCCGGTCGCGGAGGCCGGAAGCGTGCGGGCGACCCGGACCGGGTCAGCGTCTTGGTTGCGGACGACCATCCGATGTGGCGCGACGCGGTCGCCCGTGACCTCGCGGACGCTGGCTTCGTCGTTGTTGGCACTGCGGCGGACGGGCCCTCCGCGGTGACCCGAACGTTGGCAGTCAAGCCGGACGTACTCGTTCTGGACCTCAACCTGCCCGGGCTGCGCGGGCAGCAGGTGTGCGCCAAGCTGACCGAGGCCAAGATGCCGACGAAGGTGCTCATCCTCTCGGTCAGCGGCGAGCAGCGCGACGTCCTGGACGCCGTCAAGGCCGGCGCGTGCGGGTACCTGGTCAAGTCGGCCAGTCGTGAGGAGTTCCTCGAAGCGGTGCGCCTGACTGCGCAAGGACGCCCGGTGTTCACGCCGGGCCTGGCGGGCCTGGTGTTGGGGGAGTACCGGCGTCTGCAATACGCCCCGGAGGTGGGTCGGGCGCCTGCGCCGCAGCTCACCGAGCGTGAGACCGAGATCCTACGGCTGGTCGCAACTGGGCTGGGCTACAAGGACATTGCCTCCCAGCTGTTCATCTCGCACCGCACCGTGCAGAACCACGTGCAGAACACGTTGAGCAAGCTGCAGATGCACAACCGCGTCGAGCTGGCTCGGTATGTCCTGGACCACGGGCTGGACGGGTAGCGGGGTCGGGGTGGTCCGGTAGCCGACCCGTGCAGGCTGGGCGGGCCCTCTGCCGCTGCACATTTCGGTCGCTTCTCGACTGTCTTGGAGGCTTATAGCACTGAATTCAGTGCCATAAGCGGCTCCGCCGCGCTATAGGCGGCCGGTATGACCACCCGGAACCGCCAGGAGCCGGTATGACCACCCGGAACCGCCAGGAGCCGGTTTGACCACCGGGAACCGCCACCTGAGAGCGCACGCCAGATGCCCCAAGCGGTGCCGTCTGCCAACCCTTGGCGTCGACGACAAGCACGGCTCAGCGCAGCACGGCTACCACCGCGTCGTAGTCGGGCTCCTGGCTGATCTGCGGCACGAGCTGGCTGTGGACGACGGTGCCTTCCGGGTCCAGCACGATGACGGCCCGGGCCAGCAGACCCGCCCAGGTCCCCTCGGCCATGGTCAGGCCGTAGTCCTGCCCGAACGTGCTGCGGAAGCTGGAGGTCATGATGACGTTCTCGATGCCCTCCGCTGCGCAGAACTGACCCAGAGCGAACGGCAGATCCGCGGACACGCACAGGACCTTGGTGTTGTCCAGGCCGGCCGCCAGCTGGTTGAACTGGCGGGCGCTCATCGCACAGACCCTGGTGTTGACGCTCGGGAACACGTTGAGCACGACGCGCGAGCCGGTCAGGTCGGCGGAGCTCACGTCGAGCATGTCGGTGCCCGTGAGCGTGAAGGGGGGAGCGCTCACCCCCACGGCGGGCAGCTCGCCGACAGTGCTGACGGGAGAACCCTTGAAGGCGGTCGTGGCCATGAGCACGTTTCTAGCACGGTATGCCGGGCGGTCCCGACCGGAGCCGCTACCACGCTGCAGCAGCGCACCGGCTCCTTTCCACGTTCAGCGGTCCTCTTCACCTCCGCCGCCAGGGATATATCGCGAGGGACTCGGTCTGGACCCGACTACCCTGGTCCAGTGAGCATGAACCCGAGCGTCCTGTTGCAGGACGAGCTCGAGCGCGCCGCGAGCGGGCTGGTCGTCGCGCAGCAGCCGGGCTGGCCCGACCCCGAGGCGCTGCGGGCGGCGGTGGCCGAGCTGGCTACGTACCCGCCGCTCGTGTTCGCCGGTGAATGTGACGTGCTGCGAGAGCGGTTTGCCGCGGCCTCTCGGGGTGAGGCGTTCGTGCTCATGGGGGGCGACTGCGCCGAGACGTTCGCGAGCGCAACGGCGGACAACATCCGCGACCGGATCAAGACCGTCCTCCAGATGGCCGCCGTCCTGACGTATGGCGCGTCGGTGCCCGTGGTCAAGATCGGACGAATGGCCGGCCAGTATGCCAAGCCACGTAGCGCCGAACTGGAGATGCGCAAGGACCGCACGCTGCCGGCATACCGCGGCGACATGGTCAACGATTTCGCGTTCACCCCGGAGGCGAGGGTGCCCGACCCCCGGCGGATGGTGCGGGCCTACCACTCGTCGTCGGCGACCCTCAACCTGGTGCGGGCGTTCACGATGGGCGGGTTCGCCGACCTGCGCATGGTGCACGAGTGGAACAAGGGCTTCGTGTCCGGCGGGGCGAACCGGCGCTACGAGCGGCTGGCACACGACATCGACATGGCGATCAAGTTCATGATCGCCTGCGGTGCCGACTTCGAGGAGATGCGGCGCACGGAGTTCTTCTCAGCGCACGAAGCGCTGCTGCTGGACTACGAGCGGCCACTGACCCGGATCGACTCGCGAACGGGCGAGCCCTACGACACGTCGGCGCACTTCATCTGGGTTGGTGAACGCACCCGGGCGGTCGATGGTGCGCACGTCGACTTCGTCGCCCGCATTCGCAACCCGATCGGCGTCAAGGTGTCGTCCAAGGCCGACCCGGACGACCTGCTGGGCCTGGTCGACCGGCTCGATCCGGACCGCGAGCCAGGCCGGCTGTGCTTCATCACCAGGATGGGTGCCGGGCGGATCGCCGACTCACTGCCGCCACTGGTCGAGGCGGTCACGGCATCCGGAGCACTGGTCACCTGGATCTGCGACCCGATGCACGGCAACACCTACGAGTCCAGCAACGGCTACAAGACACGTCGTTTCGACGACATCATGCAGGAGGTCCGCGGGTTCTTCGCCGTCCACCGCGAGCTCGGCACAGTGCCAGGTGGCCTCCACGTGGAGCTGACCGGCAACGACGTCACCGAGTGCATCGGCGGATCGCACAACATCATCGACGCAGACCTCGAGCGCAACTACGAGACGCTGTGCGATCCTCGCCTCAACCACCAGCAGAGCCTGGAGCTGGCCTTCCTGATCGCCGAGATGCTGGGCGAGCAGCACGATCAGCCGTGAGCTCAGCCGGACGGGCGCTGCGCGCCGACTTGCTGTCTGACACCCTGACTCGTCCCACGGCCGGGATGCGCGCGGCAATGGCCGCCGCCGAGGTCGGCGACGACGTCTTCGGCGAGGACCCGACGGTTCGCGAGCTCGAGGAACGCGTCGCCACGCTGCTCGGCCACGAAGCAGGGCTGTTCACGCCCAGCGGGTCGATGGCCAACCAGCTCGGACTTCGGCTGCATGTGCGGCCCGGTGACGAGCTGCTCAGCGACGAGCTGGCCCATGTGGTGCGGGCCGAGCTGGGCGCCGCCGCAGTCTTCTCCGGGATCACCTCGCGCACCTGGCCGGCGCCGCGGGGGCTGCTCGATCCCCGCAAACCCCTCGAGCTCGCCGTCACCGGAGCGGGCCCCTACCAGGTCTGCACCGCGCTCGTCGTCGTCGAGAACACGCACAACTTCGGTGGTGGCACTGTCCAGCCCATCGACGCGATCCGGGCGCTGCGGGCCGCCACCCAGGAGCGCGGTATCCGGATGCATCTGGACGGCGCCCGGCTGTGGAACGCCCACGTCGCCAGCGGCGTCGCCCTGACCGACTACGGGCGGGAGTTCGACACCGTCTCGGTGTGCCTGAGCAAGGGCCTGGGTGCCCCGATCGGGTCGGTCCTCGTCGGGCCGGCCGACGCCATGGCCGAGGCCCGGGTGTGGCGCAAGCGCTCCGGCGGCGGGATGCGTCAGGTCGGCGTTCTGGCGGCAGCGGGCCGGTACGCACTGGAACGCCACCTGGACCGCCTCGCCGAGGACCATGCCAGGGCGCGGCGAGCAGCGGTCGCGTTCGCTGAAGCGGCAGCCGGCTCGGTCGACCCCGAGGCAGTCGAGACGAACATCCTCATGCTCGACGTGGGCGCTGCCGGCTGGACGCCTGCAGACCTCGTGGCCGAAGCCCTGGCGGCCGGGGTCCGGTCCTATCCCGCGGGCCCGACCCACGTGCGCTTCGTGTGGCACCTGGACATCGACGACGACGCGACGGCATACGCGATCGACGTGGTCACCACGTTGCTGTCCCGCCGCGCCGAGCACCGTTGAGCCTGCTCACACCTCATGATGCAGAGCCTCCGGAGGCGGTATGCCGTCGGGCCGGCGCACGAGCTCGACCGTGTACATGGCGGCGAGCACCAGCAAACCGCCGACGAGCATCTGCCAGCTCAGACGCTCGGCGCCGAACGCCACCGCGAAACCGGCCGCGAACACCGGTTCGAGGGTCATGACGATCGCCGCACGGGTGGCACTCAGGTGAGCCTGCGCCCACGTCTGTGACCACAGCGCCAGTACCCCTGCGAGCGTCGCCATGTACAGCACGGCGGCCCACTGACCCGGTCCCTGCGGCCAGACCACCCCACCCGGGGCTCCGGCCGCCAGACACAGGACCGCGATGAGCAGCATCTGCACGGCCGACATCCCGGTTGCCCTCGAGGGTGTCGAGAAGCGGCCCAGGCCGATGATGTGCAGCGCGTAGAGGGCAGCGGCGAGCAGGGTGAGCGCCTCGCCGACACCGACCGATAGCCCGTGCACCGTGAGCAGCGCCAGGCCGCCGGTCGCAAGCAGCACGGCATACCAGGTGCTCGCCGGCACGCGTTCGCGCAACAGCAGTGCCGAGAAGACCGGCGTCAGCACGACATAGGTTCCGGTGACGAAGCCGGAGACGGACGCATCCGTGGTGAGCAGTCCGACCGTCTGCAGGATCTGGGCACAGCCGTAGAGCACCCCGAGGCCGGCTCCCGCCAGCAGGTCGCGTCGGCGCAACGCACGCACTGGCCGCCAGGACACGGCGAGCATGAGCACGGCGGCGATGCCGAAGCGCACGGCGAGGAAGTCGACCGGGGGCACGGTCTGCACCAGGTCGTGGATGAGCAGGAACGTCGAGCCCCACACTGCCGTGAGGGCCACGAGCACGATGGTGGCCAGCGTTTTCCGCGAGGGGGTCGTGGCTGGTCGCCGGCTCACCACACGGTGAGGGTGACCGTCGACCCCTTGGGGGCCGCCTTGCCGGCGGCTGGGTTCTGGAACCGAACCGTGTTGAGGATGCCTCCGAAGTACTTGTCGACCTTGACCTGGAAGCCGGCCGCCGCCAGGATCGCGCTGGCTTCGGCGGGCGTCTTGAGGGTCACGGCCGGCACCGGCACCAGGACCGGCCCCTTGGACACGACGAGCGTCACGGCGTCGCCTTTGAAGAGCGTGCCGGAGGCGGGGGTCTGGCTGACGATCGAGCCGGCGGGAACGGTGTCGCTGTTGACGGGCTCGCCGCGGACGACCTTGAGGCCCAAGCCTTCCAGAGCGGCCTGCGCCGCATCGGCGGGCTGGCCGCCCGCATTGGGCACGGCGATCGGCTGGCGTCCCTTGCTCACGACGACGTTGACGGGGGTGTCGCGCTTCTGCGGCGAGTCCGCGGGTGGGTCCTGGCTGATGACAACACCGGCGGGCACGGTCTCGTTGAAGACTTCGTCGACCTTGCCGAGCGTGAGGTGACGCTCGGCGAGTTTGGCCTCGGCGTCGCTGCGCGGCCCGCCGACGAGGGCTGGCACGGCATACCGCTCCGGCCCGAGCGACACGGTGAGCACAACCGTGGACCGCTTGCGCACCTCACTGCCGGTCGCCGGTGCCGCGGAGATGACCGTGTCCTTGGCGACGACCTCGTCGTATGCCGTGCCGACGTCGGCCCGCAGGTCGACCGTGGCGAGCGCGCGCTCGGCGTCGGATCGAAGCAGCCCGACCAGATGGGGAACCGTGCGCTGGGAGCCGGGACCCCAGGCGTCGTACCAGTACCACCCGCCACCCGCGAGCAGCAGGACCGCCAGCAGGATGGCCAGGATCAGGCCGCGCCGACGGCGCCGGGCCGGGGCGAGCTCTGTGGTGGGCTCGGTCGTGGGCTCGGTATTGGGCTCGGTGCCATCGACGCGGGGCAGCTGTGCCGTGGCTGCCGTGGTTGCCGTGGTTGCCGTGGCGGGCCTCGCGGTCGGCATGGGGTCGGCTGGTGGCACCACGATGGTCGTGGGCGCCAGGTCCGAGACGAAGCGTGGGCTCGCATCCAGCGCCTTGGCTGGCAGTGCCGAGCGGGTGCGGCGGACTTCGGCCAGCAGGTCACCGGCTGTCCTGGGCCGAGCGTCGGGGTCGCGGGCACTGGCCAGGCCGATGAGCCCGTCAAGAGCGGGCGGCACGGTGGCAACCCGGTCCGAAGCCGATGGCACCGACCCGTGAACGTGCTGGTAGGCCACGTGGATCGGCGTGTCGCCCTGGAATGCCTTTTGCGCTGTGAGCATCTCGTAAAGGATCAGCCCCGCTGCGTAGACGTCGCTGCGGGCGTCGGCGATGCCGCGCTCGACCTGTTCGGGGGACAGGTAGGCGACCGTGCCGAGCAGCACTCCGGACTCACCGGTGGTCGTCGTCGAGGTGATCGCCCGGGCCAGGCCGAAGTCAGCGACCTTGACGGTGCCGTCGGCACGCAGGATGACGTTCTCCGGCTTGATGTCACGGTGGATCAACCCAGCCCGGTGGGCAGCGTCGAGGGCCCGCAGGACTGGGTCGATGACTCCGAGAGCGGTCCGGATGCTCATGGCGCCTTGGGTGGAGATCCGCTCGCGCAGGGTCTGCCCCTCGACGTACTCCATGACCAGGAACATGTCGACGCCGTCGGCACCGAAGTCGTGCACGGCCACGACGTTGGGGTGGGAGAGCCCCGCAGCAAGGCGTGCCTCGCGCTGGAACCGGCTGACAAAAGCCTGGTCGCGGGCCAAGTCGGGCCGCATGATCTTGACCGCAACGTCTCGGTCGAGCCGCTCGTCGCGGGCGAGGTAGACCGTAGCCATCCCGCCGTCGGCGATGCGCGAGAGCACGCGATACCGCCCGTCGAGCACCCGCCCGACGGCTGCGTCCAGCGCGTTGGACGTCACGGAGGGAGTGTACGGACGCGGGCCGCCGTCGCCGTGGAGGCGGGGCGGGGATCGGCCCGATTGCCCGGTATGCCGGCGGCGCGCCTGCCTCGGACGCCTGCTGAGGCGAGCGCAGGGCGCACGGCGGCGGTTGGAGCGCTAAGGCGGCAGGTATTTCTGCCGCCAAGCATCCGTACCTGCCCGTTGCCGGTGGGCGGTCTCGTGCGCCGGGGCACCGGCAACGGCCGGTTGGCCGGTCGATCCTGGCAGGCTCTGGCAGGCGGTGCGCGCAGGCTCTGGCAGGCTGTGCGCCGTGAGGCGCAACAAGGCGATCGTCAGTGACGCCGGCCGGTTCGATGTGCAGGCCGATGCGGAGCTGGAGGCGCTTGTCGCACCGTGGGTCTACCTGCCAGACGTTGCGGCGCGGTTCGGCGCGCCGCTCTCCCGAGTGCGGCGTCACCTGGCGGATCGCGAGCTGTTGGCTCTGCGCGTCGGACCCAACCGGGCGTTGGCCGTGCCGGAACGTTTCCTCGGCCCGGCGGGGCCGCGACCCGAGCTGAAGGGCACGTTCACCGTCCTTGCCGACGGGGGAATGAGCGACCCGGAGATCGTGCGATGGCTGTTCACGCCGGACCCCACGCTGCCCGTGCCGGGTGCGCCGATCGACTCGCTCCTTGCCGGGCACAAGACCGAGATCAGGCGGCGGGCTCAGGCGTTGGCTTTCTAGTGCCGCGAAGCGTCACCGTCCGTCGAGAGCCCGTTACTGTGCTCGCCTAGCACCCACCAACTCCACGAGTTGTTGGTTGCTCCATGACGCATCGTGGAGGAGACGAAAAGTCGTTGAGTTTGTCAGGGAGCCCGGCCAGTCACGCGTCTCGCGAGGTCGACACCTCGACCAGAGCCTCGAGCACCTCCCGGGCCTCCGCCTCGAGGTCGTCGGTCTCTCCGAGCGCCTTGTGGGCGTCGGTCGCGAGTGTGCTGATCCGCTCTTCGACGGCGTCGAGCGCTCCGGTGTCGCGGATGACCGCCCGAAGGGCCTCGAGCCTGCCGGCGGTGAGGTCGGCATGGCCCACGCCGGCCACCACCAGGCCCCGCTGGGCCTCGTCGGCGAAGTCCAAAGCCAGGGCGAGCAGCACCGTGCGCTTGCCTTCACGCAGGTCGTCGCCGGCCGGCTTGCCGGTCTGGTCTGGGTCGCCGTAGATCCCAAGAACGTCGTCGCGCAGCTGGAACCCCTCGCCCAGAGCCAAACCGTACCGGGAGAGCGCCTCGACCGAGTGCTGCCCGACGCCTCCGGCCAATGCCCCGATGAGCAGCGGCTGCTCGATCGTGTACTTCGCGCTCTTGAACCGGATGACCCGCCGGGCCGACTCGATGCGCTCGGCCGTGCTCGCCCCGTCCCACCCGCGAGCCGACTCCAGCAGGTCGAGGAACTGACCACCCATGAGCTGAGTGCGCATCCGGTCGAAGACCGGCCGCCCGCGGCGCAGATCAGCCGGGGGCAGCCCACTGGTCGCGTACAGCTCGTCGGTCCACTGCAGGCAGAGATCGCCGGCCAATGTCGCGGTCGCCTGGCCGAAGCGCTCACTGTTCCCCGCCCAGCCCCGGACCGCATGGTGGGCGGCGACGGCGCGGTGGGCGGCCGGCATACCGCGCCGCATGTCGCTGCCGTCCATGACGTCGTCGTGCAGCAGAGCCGCCGCCTGGAAGAACTCCATGGCGGTCGCGAAACGCACGAGCGCCTCGGAGTCGGGACGTCCGCCAGCGCGGTAGCCCCAGTAGGCGAACGCGGCCCGCAGCCGCTTGCCGCCCGAGAGCAGCCGCCGCACGGGATCGACCAGCAGGGCCAGGTCTTCGCCCATCTCGGCCAGCACGTCGCTCTGGTGGTCCAGCTCGGCATCGGCCAGGGCCTGGACCCGCCGGCGCAGGTTCTCGCGGTCGAGCGGGCTGGTCACGGTGGGCCTTTCAAACGTCGGCACGCGGTCGGGTCGGGTGCGGGCCGGCCGGTCGTCCTCAAGCCTACGCAATGCCAGCGGGGCCCTTGGCGGTTCGGGTATGCCGTGCGGTTCGGGTATGCCGTGCCGGCAACCAGCCTGCCGGACCGGCCACCAAGCACGACCCAACCTGCGCGTGGGGGGCCGGTTTGACCTTTCGCGCACGGCTGACCGAGCATGTCACCGTGTCAGACACGCCCACGGTGCACGCGTCCGCCCACATCGCCACTGACCGCCCGGAGCGCTACATCAAACAGCTCGTCTCGCATCTGGGCCACAAGCTCAGCACGTCGCTGGCCGACGACGGGGTCGCGACGATCATGTTTCCCAAGGGGAAGTGCCTGCTGGCGCCGCACGCGGGCTACATTGATGCCCGTGCGGCCGGCGTCGACGAGCCGACCCTCGCCGTCGTCGAGGACGTCGTCGCCCGCCATTTGGTGCGGTTCGGTTCCGAGGGCGAGCTGACCGTCAGCTGGACGGCTCCCCACAGCGGCTGACCCGGGGTGGGCGCGACGGGCCGGCATCGCCGGGTTTGCCAGGCGAACGGCATACCGGCTTCGTAGGCTTGTCGGTATGCCGACCACCTTGCCCCGGGCGCTGAACCTGACCCGGTCCATCCCCGAGGCGCTCGCGGGTGTGGCGCCGTCGATCAGCTTCGAGTTCTTCCCGCCCAAGGACGACGCCGGCGAGGCGGTGCTGTGGGAGGCGATCCGGCGGCTTGAGAAAACCCACCCGACGTTCGTGTCGGTCACCTCCGGGGCCGGCGGCAGCACACGTGACCGCACGGTGCGGGTTACCAGCCGGATCGCGAGCGACACCACCCTGACGCCCATGGCGCACCTGACCTGCGTGGGCCACTCGGTGCACGAGCTGCGCTCGATCATCGGCAACTATGCGGACGCGGGCATCCGCAACGTGCTGGCCCTGCGCGGCGACCCGCAGGGCGGCCTGGACCAGGCGTGGGTGGCTCACCCTCAGGGTTTCGACCACGCTGACCAGCTGGTGCGGCTGGTGCGGGGACTCGGTCCGTTCACCGTGGGCGTGGCGGCCTTCCCTGACCAGCATCCCGAGAGCGCCAGCCTGGACTTCGACGCAGAGGTGCTGGTCAGCAAGGCGGACGCAGGGGCGTCCTTCGCCATCACGCAGTTCTTCTTCACGGTCGAGGCGTACGTCAGGCTGCGCGACCGGGTCGCGGGCCGGGGTCGCGACCTGCCCATCATTCCCGGGCTCATGCCGGTGACCAATGTCCGCCAGCTCAAGCGGATGACGCAGCTGTCCGGCCAGCCGGTTCCGGCCCACGTCGCCGAACGGCTCGAGGCGGTGGCCGACGAGCCCGAAGCGGTGCGCGAGGTCGGTGTCGACATCGCGACCGAGCTGGCCCAGGCATTGCTCGCTGAGGGGGCCCCGGGCATCCACTTCATCACCATGAACCGCTCGACCGCGACCTTGCAGGTGTGGGACAACCTCGGGATCGACGCCGCGCGGTGAGGTGAGCCCCTAGGAAAAGGGCAGCGGGCGGGTGTCGTCCACGCGGGCGCGCGCCGTGGGGGGAGCAGTCCGAGCCGGCCCAGCGGTGGTGTCGAGAGCCATGGTTTTGAGAGCCATGGTGTCGAGGGCCATGGTGTCGAGAGCCATCGGCGGCCCGGCTGCGCTGGTGCGACGATCGCTCCAAGCGCGGAAACGGGCCCGGACGCGGCCGACCCGCCGCAGGACGAAGACGACGACGGTCGCGCCCATGGCCAGCAGGATGGCGGCGATGGCCGCGGCGACCCACGGGTTGGCGAACGCGGTCGCCATCACCGCCGCGACGGTGAGGTCCTCTGCCGTCGACACGACGATGTTGCTGGCCGGCTCCGGGGAGGTGTTGACCGCGACCCGGGTGCCGGCTTTGACCAGGTGGGAGGCGAGCGCGCTGAGGCCGCCCGTTGCCGCCATGAAGGCAGCATCGAGCGAGGCGTACTCGTGCGCGAACAGGTAGCCCAGCGTTGCGCCGATGGCCGGCCGGACCACGGTGTGCACCGAGTCCCAAGCCGAGTCGAGGTAAGGGATCTTGTCGGCGAGCAACTCGATCAGGAAGAGCGCCGCTGCGCCGATCAACACGTCGGTGCGTCCCAGGACGTCGGGTATGCCGTCGACGTGCCAGAACCGCTCGGCCAAGCCCATGAGCAGCACCACGGCATACGCGTTGATGCCACTTGCCCAGCCCGTGGTGAACACCCAGGGTAGGACCTCTGCCCCCATCGCGAACGTTTCCTTCCGGTTGGACGCGGATTCCCAGCCGGAACGGTATGCCGCCTCAGAGCACCAGGGTGCCTGGGCGGTGGGGAGCCGCATCGTGACGCAGCGACTGTCCGGATGGGTCAACGTCGTCGCCGGGTTGTTCGTTACCGGTCCCAGGCAACGGCTTGGTAACGCCGGATCGGGTGTGCCGCTAGCCGGTCGGGAGCACGTTGGGGGCGGCGCAGATGGCAAGCGCCTGAGTGGTCCAGATCGCCCCCTGCTGACCTGGGCCACCCAGACGCTGCCCGCTTCCCCCCTGGACCTCAAGGGTGTCAGCGTAGGTCGGCGGTCGGCATCAGTACGGGTACTTATTTGTCCCGCATTGGGGCTTAGGCCCGGGGTGTGAAGCGGTGCGAAGCGGCTGTCGAGCAAATGTACGAATTCGTATCCGCCAAAGGCTTGACAGGGTGTCAGACCCCGGGGTTAAAGTAGAGTTCCGAACAGGTGTTCGACCTTGCCAGTCGATGAAACTGCTTGGTAGACACCATCATTCGCGGATGGGTCGAGTCCGTTCACAGGTCGTTCGCCCTGCCGCTCAATCGTAGTGGGCCCGAAGGAGGGGTCTTGTCGTGGTGCGCCGATACAACGAACCAGTCGAGGTCAAGGCAAGGGAGGGTATGCCGTGCGCCCCCGGTTCCGTCGAGTTCGATGGGCTTGCCGTAGTAGCCGCGAGCCAGCCGGAGGCGTTCATCTGGCGGGATCGGCTCTACGTCGTGCGCGAAGTCCTCGGGCACTGGCGAGAGCGTCGGGCCTGGTGGCGCGAAGCCATGGACCCGCCATCTGGGCAGCCACATGGGATCGCTGCTGCCGCACGGGAACGGCAGATCTGGCGGGTCGAGGCCAGCCCGGGCCGTCTGGCTCGAAGCGGAGTCTTCGACCTGGCCCGCGACGACCCGACCGATGACACCGCTGACACCGACCACGCTCCTGACATCGACCATGCCGCTGACACCGACCACGCCGCTGACACCGACCACGCCGCTGGTTTCGGATCGGCCGGCTGGCAGCTGCTCCGAGTGGCCGACTAAACAGACAGCACGAGAGAACAGCAAGGAGATCGCCATGAGCGCCGACTCTTCCGCGTCGCAGCCGGCCCCGCCGGTGTCTGTGGCTGCGCCGGTGTCTGTGGCCGCGCCGGTCTCGGCTGCGCCGGTGTCTGTGGCTGCGCCGGTGTCATCGACCGTGCTGGAGCTGCTCGACCGGGCAGGGGCGAGCTTGGTGCACGCGAGCCACTCTGGCGAGGCCGGGGACCGGTACGTCGCCGCCCATCTCGGCGCGCTGCGCGCAGCGGCCGCCGTCCTGGCCGCCCGGACGTCTCCGACGCGACCGTCCCGACCACGCAGCGTATGGGAGATGCTGCCGGCCTTGGCGCCCGAGCTGACCGAGTGGGCGATCTTCTTCGCCGCGTCCGGGCGCCGGCGTGCGGCCATCGAGCGGGGAGACCACAACCTGGCGGCTCGGGAAGCCGACGACCTGCTGCGCCAGGCCGAGGTGTTCCTCGACATCGTCCACGACCTGCTCGGGGTGCTCCGCTCGATGTCGTTGCCGACCTACCTCACCCCGGTCACGACCATCCGCCATGGGCGGGCGGGGTAGTCGGCGGTCGTCATGGAGACCTTCGTCCATCTGCACACCGCCTCGGGGTACTCGATGCAGTACGGCGCATCGACTCCGGCCGATCTGGTCGCGCGGGCCGCCGCGTTCGGACAGCCGGCACTGGCGCTGACGGACCGGGACGGCCTCTACGGAGCGGTCCGGTTCGTCCAGGCCGCCGCCGAGGCCAACATCGCACCGATCCTCGGCGTCGACCTCGCCGTGCGTCACCCCGACGAGGCGGCCCGCCAGCGCCGCCCGCCGACCAGCCCAGCCCGCACCCCGGTCCGGGGTGGGGCGCTCGTCGACCCTCGCCTACCCAGGGTCACCGTTCTCGCGCGAGGGATGAAGGGCGGCGTGGCCCCCGGCCTGGGCTGGGCCCGGTTGTGTCGCTTGGTCACTCGTACTCACCTGTCCGGCGAGCGCGGCGTGCCGGTGACCACGCCCGAGCTGGTCGCCGAGCTGGCCCATCCCGTCCTCGAGGAGCCGAGCCCGCTCGTTGTGCTGCTCGGCCCTGGTTCCGACGTCGGGCGTGCGGTGCTGGCCAAGCGCCGCGCCGAGGCACAAGCCGCGCTCGCTCGCTGGCAGGCGCTGCTGCCACGCGAGTCGATCGTCCTCGAGGCGGTCTGTCATGGCAGTCCCGAAGGCACCCCGATGAGCCTGGGACACGCGGCGCGCACCCTCGCGCTCGGGCGCGACACCGGCATACCCGTCGTGCTCAGCGCCGCGATCCGCCACGCCGACCCGAAGGAGGCCGCCACCGTCGACGTCCTCGATGCCGCGCGCCGGCTAGTGGCGCTCGATGTGCGTCACCTCGATCGGGTCACCACCGCCGGGCATCTCGCGCCCAGCCCGGCGATGTATGCCGTCGCCTGCGAGGTCGTCCGCGCCGGTGGTCCAGG
>JBIOUP010000203.1:0-7998 GCA_044867305.1 Dermatophilaceae bacterium | reverse complement strand
TCAATGCCGCCCAGACCTGGGATCTCACAGCTGACGAGCTGTCCCGGGTGGTCTTCGCCCACCCGACGCTCGGCGAGGCCCTGAAGGAGGCCCTGCACGGCATCGCCGGCCACATGATCAACTTCTGAGGTGGTGAGAGCGTCGTTCGCGGCAGTCGACGAATTGCCCGCTCGCCCGACGTCGACGTGTCGAGCGCGGTGATCCAGCCCCCTGCAAACTCAACGACTTATCGGGTGCTCCATGATGCATCGTGGAGCAGACGTAGACTCCACGAGTTTGTATCGCAGCTTGTATCGCAGCTGCCTGGCTCGGCTGCCGATTGCATCGCACGCCATATGATCGTCGTCGGATCATTACCCACTCCCAGGAGGTTCGCATGGTCGTGCGCAAGGAGCCGTGGGACCCCGGCACCCCGTGCTGGGTCGACATCATGGCCGGCGACCTGCCTCGGTCGCAGGCGTTCTACTCCGCCCTGCTCGGCTGGGACTACACCGAGTCACAGCCCGAGTACGGCGGCTACTGCACCGCCACGGTGAGGGGTCACGTCGTGGCGGGGCTCAGCCCGACCATGCCGGGGATGGAGGAGGCGCCGCACGTGTGGACGACCTACCTCGCAACAGACGACTCCGAGGCCACCAAGGAGGCCGTCCTGGCAGCGGGTGGGCAGGTCATGGTCGAGCCCATGGTCGTCGGGTCGTTCGGGACCATGGCCATCTACGTCGACCCGACCGGGGCAGCCTTCGGCGCGTGGAAGTCCGGCGAGAACACCGGGTTCGACCTGGCCAACGAGCCGGGCGGCGTGTTCTGGAACGACGCCATGGTGGGTGATTTCGAGGCCGGTAAAGACTTCTACGCCAAAGTCTTCGGCTACCAGTACCAAGACATGTCCTCGGAGGACACCAAGTACGCCGCCCTCACCCTCGACGGGGAGCGGCCGGTCGGGGGGATCGGTGTCGCGAGCGGCGGTGCCCCGCCACACTGGTCGGTCACGTTCTCGGTCGCTGACGCCGACGAGGCGGTTGCCAAGGTGACCGAGAACGGCGGGGGCGTAGTGACCCCGGCGTTCGACATCCAGTGGGGCCGGGTTGCCTTCGTCACCGGCCCGGACGGCGAGACGTTCGGCGTCATGGGGCCGAAGAAGGAGTAGCGCTGCGCCACAGCGGTGCTAGACGACCTACGGTGCTAGACGACCTACGGTGCTAGCGGACCTACGGTGCTAGACGACCTCGGCGCGGAATGCGTCCTGCCCGCCCGTCCGACCCGGGTGGTGAGCCTCGTGCCGTCGCTCACCGAGGCCATCGCGGCGAGCGCCCCGGGTGTGCTGGTGGGCGCCACCGACTGGTGCACTCACCCGTCGGGGCTCGACGTCGTGCGGGTGCGGGGCACCAAGAACCCGCACCTGGAGCGGATCGTTTCCCTGCGGCCGGACCTCGTCGTCGCCAACGAGGAGGAGAACCGCGCTCGCGACGTCGAAGCCCTGCGCGACAACGGGATCGCCGTCTGGGTCACCGACGTCCGCACGGTCGACGGTGCGCTGACATCGCTCGAGCGGCTGCTGGACGTGCTGGACGCGCCCGAGCGCGGGTGGCTCGACGACGCCCGCACGGCCTGGGCGCCCGTGCAGCCCGGGCCGGCATACCGCGCAATCGTCCCGATCTGGCGGCGGCCCTGGATGTTCCTCGGCAGCGACACGTATGCCGGCGACGTCCTGGGTCGCCTCGGGGTCACCAACGTCCTCGCCGACCACCCCCAGCGCTACCCGCGGTTGGACCTGGCCGACCTGCCGGCATATGACGTCGTCGTGCTGCCGGACGAGCCGTACCCGTTCACCGCCGACGACGGGCCGGAGGCCTTTCCCGGTGTGCCGTGTGCCCTCGTCGACGGGCGCAGCCTCACCTGGTACGGGCCAGCCATGATAGGTGCCCCGTCGGTGCTAGCCGCGGCCTTGCACACGGTGCGCATTTGAGGTCGGTCCCGCCCTCGGGATGGGACAGGCTCGGCATTGGGGCCCAACCCGTGGGTGTCGGACCCTGATGAGCAGGACCGATGCGCGTCGGCACCGGGCGGACGGGCCACGGACAGCATCAGTGACTGCTGGCGTCGATGAGCCTCACCCGTCACGGCAGCTGCCCGAGCGCACGACGAGGAGCCGACAAACGCTGGTGGCAAGGGAAACCTATTGCCTGTCACTATCGTGAGAAGCGGGAGCGGTCACGACGACCAGGCCACACCACCGGCGAAGAGGCATTTGGATGATCCCGCTCACCGCACGTCGACAGGTCAGCTCGAGTCCCTGGTCAAGACCCGCAGCGCGACGACGGCCCCGAGCACCAGGACGACCGCACCCGCCAGCTCGGCCAGGTGCATGCCTTCTACGTATGCCGTGCGCGCGGCCAGCAGCACCTGCTCGCCAACCGCTCCGGGCACGTGAGATGCGGCCACCACGGCGCCAGCAAGGGTCTGACCCGCTTCGTGCGCCAGCTCCTCGGGAAGCGAAGGCGGCAGCGCCTGCGCCATGCGCGGCCGGAACCAGGCGTTGAGCACGCTGCCCAGCAGAGCGATGCCCAGTGCGCCGCCGAGCTCGCTCGTCATCTCGAGCAGGCCGGCCATGGCCCCAGCCTGATCTGCGCCTGCGACGCCAAGGACGTAGTCGGCAACGACCGTCGAGACCGACACGAGCCCGATCGCGATCAACGTCGCCGGGATCAGGCAAACCCACACCGAGGAGTCGGCGCGCGTTGCGCTCATGGCCGCGAAACCTGCCGCAACAACGACGAACGCCCCCGCAATGACGCGCGGGCGTCCCACCCGCACCGCGAGCGACGCCGCGATCGGCACCGCCACACCGACGAGGAGCGACGGCGCCAATGACCACAGCGCGCCAGCCAGCGGGCTCAACCCGAGAACCGACTGCAGGTACTGGGTGAGCAGGATCGCGTTACCGGTGACGCCGAACATGGCCAGCACGTTGATGGCCAAGGCCCCTCGAAAGGCGGGCCTACGCAGCAGGTCCAGATCGACCATCGGCTCGGGGCTGCGCCGCTGGCGCACCACGAAGCCCGCCCCCGCGGCCAGCCCGGCGACGGCATACCCGAGCGCGTTCGGCGACCACCCGTCGGAGGCCAGCAGCTTGACCGCGAGGATGACTGGGACGACAGCCGCGAGCGAGAGCGCAGCTGACAGCACGTCGAAAGGTTCGGCGTGCCGTCCCCTCGACTCCGGAAGCAGCAGTGGGCCAGTGGCGAGCAACAGCGCCATGACGGGCAGGTTCACGAGGAACACCGAACCCCACCAAAAGTGCTCCAACAGTACGCCGGAGAGGACCGGGCCCACCCCGACGCCCGCCGCCATGACGCTGCTCCAGATAGCAATGGCTCGTGCGCGCGCGCGTTCCTCTGCGAAGACGGTGCGGATGAGCGCGAGGGTGCTCGGCATCAGCGTGGCGCCGCCAACGCCGAGCAGTGCCCGGGCGGCAATGAGCATCGTGGCGCTCGTCGCATAGGCGGCGAGCAGTGAGGCCGCCGCGAACACCGTGATTCCTACGAGTAGCAGGCGACGCCGCCCGATGCGGTCTCCCACTGCCCCCATCGGCAGCAGCAGCCCGGCGAGCATGAAGGCGTAGACGTCGAAGATCCACAGCTGCTCGGTCGCGCTTGGCGCGAGATCGCGCGCGATGAACGGCACGGCGAAGAAGAGGACCGCCACGTCCATCGAGGCGATCAGGACCGGCAGGCACAGACAGGCCAGCGCAAGCCATTGGCGCGGCCCGCCCAGCCGGAGAGCGGGTTCGGTGTTCGTCGTGACCATCCCAGCACCTCACTATGTTCAATATACTGTTTGCGATGCACACGGAAACTACGGGATAAGTGCGTGCAGCGCAAGCAGTTCATAGACTGTTCTCATGGCGATCCCGAATCCGGACGGCGCGGCTGCTCTGCCGCGCCATCTTCAGCTGCTCTGGGGTCTGGAGCCGGCTGGCCGGCGTGGACCGAGGCCCAGCAGGACGATCCAGGAGATCGGGGACGCGGCGGTAGCGATCGCGGACGCCGAGGGCGTCGGCGCGGTTTCGATGAAGCGGGTCGCCGAGTCCCTCGGACTGACGACGATGTCGCTGTACCGCTACGTCGACTCCAAGCACGACCTGTATGCCGTGATGTCCGACTGTGCGGCGGGGGCGCCACCGGTGCGCTACGGCCCGCGGTCCGCATGGCGGCGGCGCCTGCAGACCTGGGGGGTCGCCATCGCCGAAGTCCGCTTGGCCCACCCCTGGATGGCCGACGTGCAGACCGGCGGGCCGCCCCTCACCCCAAACCTGGTGTCTTGGATGGAGCTCGGCGTCCGGGCCTTCGACTCGACGGCCCTGAGCTACCAGGAACGCTTCTCGGCATTGCTCGCCGTCGACAGCTTCGTCTCAGGGCACGTCCGCACGACGGTGCAGACCGGACTGCTGGACGGCGGTGAGACGCCTCCGAGCGGCAGTCCGGCCGGGCAGGCGAGCGTTGGGCTGTCCTACCTCGACACCCTTGCCCTCATCTTGGACCCGGCCCGGTTTCCCGCCCTGACGGAGGGAGCACCAGAAGCGCTGGGCGACGGGGACGGCGAGGAGTTCTTCACCAGCGAGCTGCAGTTCGGGCTAGGCATCCTCTTGGACGGCATCGGGGCATTGCTGGCCAAGGCCGACCGGCGACACTGACCCCAAAGCGCCCAGCAGCCCTGACCGGCCCGTGGATGTCAGTCGTTAGCCTTGAGCTGGCGCTCCAGGGCGTCGAGAGTGCGGTAGCAGGGCAGCACCTGCGCGATCGAGGAGTTGGGCTCGCGCCCCTCGCGGATTGCCGCGACGAACTCGCGGTCCTGCAGCTCGATGCCGTTCATCGACACGTCGACTCCACTGACGTCGATCGGCTCCTCTTTGCCGTTGACGAGGTCGTCGTAGCGGGCGATGTAGGTGCCAGTGTCGCCGATGTAGCGGAAGAACGTGCCCAGCGGCCCGTCGTTGTTGAACGACAGTGACAGGGTGCAGATCGCGCCGTTCTCCGCCTTGAGCTGGATGCTCATGTCCATCGCGATGCCCAGCTGCGGGTGGTACGGCCCCTGGACGGCGTTGGCCTGCACGATGGGCGAATCCGCCTGGTAGGCAAACAGGTCCACGGTGTGGGCGGCATGGTGCCAGAGCAGATGGTCGGTCCATGACCGGGGCTCGCCGAGCGCGTTGGTGTTGGTCCGCCGGAAGAAGTAGGTCTGTACGTCCATCTGTTGGATGCGTAGCTCGCCGGCCTCAACCTTGCGGTGGACCCACTGGTGGCTCGGGTTGAACCGTCGAGTATGCCCGACCATGGCGACCAGGCCGGTCTCCTTCTGCACGCGGTGGGCGTCCTCGGCCGCGGCGAGGCTGTCGGCCAGCGGGATCTCGACCTCGACGTGCTTGCCGGCCTGCAGACAGGCAATGGTCTGGTCGGCGTGCATCTGGGTGGGGGTGCACAGGATGACCGCGTCCACGTCGTCACGGGCCAGGGTGTCGGCCAGGTCGGTCGTCACGTGACCGACCTGGTACTTCTCGGCCACCGCCCGGGTCTTGTCCAGCTCACGCCCGACGAGGGAGGTGACCTGGACGTCGTCGATGTTCGCCAGGCCGTCGAGGTGCTTGATGCCGAAGGCTCCGGCCCCGGCCAGACCGATTCGCAAGGTCATCAGCCGTTCTCCAGGATGAGATGCCCGACGGCGGTGTTGGAGGCCGGCACGTGGTAGAAGCGGTGGACGACCTTCGGCGGCGGCCCTCCCGCGATGTCGGACATCGCCCCTCGGGCGATGAGCCACATGACCAGCTCGATGCCCTCGGACCCGGCCTCGTCGACGTACTCGATGTGCGGACGCTCGGACAGGTGTTTCGGGTCCGCGATGAGCTCGTCGAGGAAGGCGTTGTCCCACTCCCGGTTGATCAGCCCAGCGCGCGGGCCCTGAAGCTGGTGACTCATCCCGCCGGTGCCCCAGATCTGCACCTTGAGCGGCTCGTCGTACGTCTCGATGGCCCGCCGGATGGCCTGCCCCAGCTGGAAGCAACGCCGACCCGATGGCACCGGGTACTGCACGACGTTGACCGCGAACGGGATGATCTTGCACGGCCACTCGTCGACCTGGCCGAACATGAGCGACATCGGCACGGTCAGGCCGTGGTCGACCTCCATTTCGTTGCAGATGGTCAGGTCGAAGTCCTCCTGGATCACCGACTGGGCGATGTGCGAGGCGAACTCGCTGTGCCCCTCGACGAGCGGCACCGGCCGTGGCCCCCATCCCTCGTCGGCCGGCACGTAGGAGTTGGCCGTGCCGATCGTGAACGTCGGGATGAGGGAGAGGTCGAACGCTGTGGCGTGGTCGTTGTAGACCAGGAACACGACGTCGGGGGTGTTCTCCTTCTCCCACTGCTTGGTGAACTCGTAACCGGCGAACACCTTCTGCCAGTAAGGCTCTTCGGTCTTGCCCAGATCGAGGGCGGCGCCGATCGCCGGCACGTGCGAGGAGTACACGCTCGCGGTGATCCGCGCGTGAGTGGTCGGCTGCGCGGCCTCGGCCGCCTCATGCACGGCGTCCCGCAGCCGCACCCCCTCGGGGGAGCGCCCGCCGGAGATCATCATGTCGCGGTACTGCTCCTCGGTGAGCCCGGTCATGCTGCCGGCCATCTGCTGGAAGGACAGCCCGTCGGTGGCGCCGATCTTGGCCAGGAAGTAGATGTTCCCGCCGAGCTCCATGCACCGGTTCAGGTCGCGGTCCAGGACCGCTTGCTTCTGTGCCTCGGTCATCGGCCATTCGTCGAGATAGGCCCGCTCGTCGGCCTTGAACCGGTCGCGGTTCTCGGCCTTCATCAACGACATGCAGAACTGGTTGAGGTAGTAGCCCTGCCGGGAGCGCTCGGCGTCGAAGATCTTCGTGCCCGGCAGTTTCTCGTAGGGCTTGCTAAGCGCCATGGTGGCTCTCCTTATGGGGTTCGTTCGGTTCGAGCTCCTCGGGCCAGTACAGGCGCAAGGGGTTGTCGACCAGCAGCCGGCGCTGCAGGTCGGGGGTGACCGCTATGTGCGGGATGAAGTCGACGAGCAGCCCGTCATCGGGCATGTGGTCCTTGAGGTTGGGGTGCGGCCAGTCGGTGCCCCAGAGGACCCGGTCGGGGAAGGTCTCGACGATCCTGCGGGCGAAGGGCACAACGTCACGGTATGCCGCCTGCTCGCCGTTGAGCGCCGGGGGCCCGGTCACCGAAAGCCGTTCGGGGCAGGACACCTTGGACCACACGTTGGCGTTCTCGGTCATGAACCGCACGAACGTCTCGAACTGCGGACCGTCCACCGGCTGGCTCACGTCGGGCCGGCCCATGTGGTCGACGACGACGGTCGTGGGCAAGGCCGTGAAGAAGTCCCACAGCTCGGGCAGGTCGACCGCTTCGAAGTAGATGACGACGTGCCACCCGAGGGGGGCGATCCGCCCGGCGATCTCCAGCAGCTCGTCCTTGGGGGTGAAGTCGACGAGGCGCTTGACGAAGTTGAAGCGCACGCCGCGTACCCCGGCGGCGTCCAGCTCCGTGAGCTGGCTGTCGGTCACGTCACGACGGACCGTGGCGATGCCACGGGCCTTGCCCGCGGCGTGCCGCACCGCGTCGACCATGGCCCGGTTGTCGGCGCCGTGGCAGGTGGCCTGCACGATGACGTTCCGGTCGAACCCGAGGTGGTCGCGCAGCGCGAACAGCTGCGCCTTGCTCGCGTCGCAGGGGGTGTACTTCCGTTCGGGGGCGTAGGGGAACGCCGCGCCCGGGCCGAATATGTGGCAGTGCGCGTCCACCGCGCCGGGCGGTGGCGTGAACTGCGGCCTGCTCGGGTGCGCGTACCAGTCGAGCCAGCCGAACGTCTTTTCGAAGGTCGGCACCGCTCAGTCCTCCTGCGCGGTCTTCAGTTCATCGAGGATCCGGTCGGCCTCGATGCGCCAGTCCTGGCGGCGGGTGAACGGCCGGGCGCGGGG
>JBIOUP010000202.1:0-4125 GCA_044867305.1 Dermatophilaceae bacterium | reverse complement strand
CCGCGCCATGTCGACGGTATGCGCCGTGTCGTTGGAGCCCACCCCGGCGACGACATACGCCCGGTCACCTACCGTGCTCGCGACGATGTCGATGACCCGGATGCTCTCGTCGGCGCTGAGGGTCGGCGCCTCCCCGGTGGTGCCGTTGACGACGATCCCGTCGTGGCTGTGCCCCAGCAGGTGCTCGGCGACCTTCTCGACGGCCGCCTCGTCAAGAAGCCCCTGAGGGGTCATCGGGGTCACCATGGCGGTCAGCACGCGACCGAAGATCGGCGTCATGCGAGCAAGGGTAGTGGCCCTTCCCCCGCGTCCATGTCGCGGCACCGCGCGGGGCGCTACCCGCTCGGGGGTTCGGATAGCGCCCCGCTAGTGACGAATCGTCCCGGCAATTGCCGTCGGCCCGCGGGCAATCACTAGCGGGTGTGACGTAGATCACACTCCTCGTCCAAGTGCTACCTTGCGGGCGTGCGTCAGTACCTCGATTTGCTCGACCACGTGCTCGTGACGGGGGTCGAGAAGACCGACCGGACGGGTACCGGCACGCGCAGTGTCTTCGGCTACCAGATGCGGTTCGACCTGCGTGACGGTTTTCCCCTCGTCACGACCAAACGGCTGCACCTGCGCTCGATCTTCGGCGAGCTCATGTGGTTCCTGCGCGGCGACACCAACGTCGGTTGGCTCAACGACCGGGGCATCACGATCTGGGACGAATGGGCGGATCTGCGCGGTGACCTCGGGCCCATCTACGGCTACCAGTGGCGGTCGTGGCCCGCGCCGGACGGCCGGCGCATCGACCAGATCGCCAGGGTCGTGCAGGCCATCCGCAATGACCCCGACTCCCGTCGCCACATCGTCTCGGCGTGGAACGTCGCCGAGATCGATGCCATGGCGCTACCGCCGTGTCACGCCCTCTTCCAGTTCTACGTGCGGCCCGCGGATGCCGTCGGCGAACCGGCATACCTGGACTGCCAGCTCTACCAGCGCTCCGCCGACGTGTTCTTGGGCGTGCCGTTCAACATCGCCTCCTACGCATTGCTCACGACGATGGTGGCGCAGGTGACCGGGCTGCGGCCGGGGCACTTCGTACACACCTTCGGGGACGTCCACCTCTACCTCAACCATGTGGAGCAGGCCCGGCTACAGCTGACCCGGTCTCCGCGGCCGCTGCCGACCTTGACGCTGGCGCCGCGCGCCCACCTCGACGAGTTCGACCTCGACGACGTCGAGGTCATCGGCTACGACCCGCACCCGGCCATCAGGGCCCCCATCGCCGTCTGAGAGGCACTCATGACCATCGCGATGATCGCGGCCGTGGCGCGCAACGGCGTCATCGGCGACGGCGAGCGCATGCCGTGGCACTTGCACGAGGACCTTGCGCATTTCCGGACCACGACCATGGGCCACACCCTGCTCATGGGCCGGCGGACCTTCGAGGCAATCGGGCGCGTGCTCCCCGGCCGCCGGCACGTGGTGATCACCCGCGACCGCAGCTGGCACCATGGCGACGTCGAGGTCGCGCACTCCTTCGAGGAAGGCCTGGCTCTCGCCGGCCCGACCGAGGTGTTCGTCGCGGGCGGGGGTGAGATCTACCGCCTCGGTATGCCGTACGCCCAGCTGCTCATCATCACGCATGTCCACGTCGACGCACCGGGCTCGGTCACCTTTCCGCCCATCGATCCGCGCGAGTGGGTGGAGACCTCACGCAAGCCCGGCGACGAGTTCGACATTGTGGAGTACACGCGGCGCTGAGCGTCGACCTCGGCACCACGTGGGAGGGCGTCTGGTTGACGATGATCGACTTGAGTGCGGTGGACCTGAGCGAGCTCGCGACGGCGCTGGCAGATCAGGAGGCCTTCGAGCATCGCTGGCTCATCGACCCGGCAAGCGGGGCGATCTCGGTGTGGACCGAGGACGGCGGGATCGATGGCGAGCATCCCATCGATCTGGAGGAGGTCGACCTCGTCAGCATCCACCCAATACCGTCGTCTGTCTGGGACCGGGACATGGCCGAGTTCGCGGACGGGATCACCGACGAACGCGCGGGCCGGAGGCTGGCTCGGGCGATCCGTGGCCGAGGAGCCTTTCGGCGTTTCAAGGACGAGCTTTACGAGGAGTACCCGGACTTGGTCCCGGCGTGGCACGCGTTTCTCGACGCCCGCGCTCAACGGCGTGCTCTGGAATGGCTACTCGACAACGACCTCGTCGACGATGCGGTGCGGCCGGCACCATGAGCTGCTGAATCTGAGCTTGGTCCGCCTCCGGGGCATGGCCAAGTGCTTGAGCTAGTCGGCGGCGCCTTTGGACTTCAGGTCGGGTCCAGGCCACCTCATGGCGCGCACCGACCGAGGCGGCGCGCTCGACAGGAGGCAAACCGGCGTCCTGCACACCGGTTTGGCTCCTGTCGGGGGCGGTTACGCCGCCCCATTCCCGCCCGAGCTTGGAGTGAGGTCGCACGTTCACACCTCCACCGCTCGCTGACGTAGGTGGCTACCCGCGGCCGAGGGACGGCTGGGGCAACCGTCAGGAGACGGCCGCCTTCATCAGCTCGGCAACCTTCTTCTCGACCACGGGGCTCCACTCGTTGAGCGCGTAGGACACCGGCCAGATCTCGCCGTCGTCCAGGTGTGCCGCCTCCTGGAACTCCAGCGTGGAGTAGCGGGTGTTGAACTTGCCGGCATTCTTGAACGCGACGACGATCTTGTCGTCCGCGTTCGCGTAGGCCGGCATTCCGTACCAGGTCTTGGGCGCCAGCTCAGGGGCGGTGGCGGTCACTGTCACATGCACCCGCTCGGCGAGACCACGATCCTGCGGTGCCATCTTCGCGATGCTGTCCAGGACCGCCTGCAGCCCGTCGGCCTTCTTGGCGCCCTTCTTGCCCTCGGCGCGCAGCTCGGCGGCGCGCTCCTTCATCGCCGCACGCTCCTGCGCGCTGAAGCCGTCGGACTCGGTCTTGGCAGTGTTCGCAGGCATTCTCAAGGCTCCTCTCGGTTGAACCGTCGGCGTGCTGCCGGTCATCTGAAGGCTAGGTCGCTGGATGTCCGGGCGCTTCTCGATTCCTGACCGATGCTCGTCCGGTCGCGCTGCTGAGCCTTGTGGCTGGCGTCAGGCGTCGTAGTCGAGCTCGACCTGCGCAGTGACGGGGTGGGACTGACAGGCCAGGATGACGCCGGCCTCGACCTCCTCCGGCTCCAGCGCGTAGTTGCGGTCCATGCGCACCTGCCCGGAGAGCAGGCGCGCCCGGCACGTGCCGCAGACGCCGTTCGTGCACGAGAACGGCGCGTCCGGCCGAGCCCGCAAGGTCGCGTTGAGGATGGTCTCATCGAGCGTCGGCATCGGGATCACCGTCGTGCGCCCGTCGAGACTGACGGTCACGACGGCCGCCGGTGGCGCGCTGACGTCGACCACGACCGGCGCCGCGGTCGGCGCCCCGGCGTCATCCACGTGGAAGATCTCGTGGTGGATGTGGTGGACGTCGATGCCGCGCTCCTCCAACAGCTCCTGGGCAGCCGTGACCATCCCGAACGGCCCGCAGAGATAGAACTCGTCGATCTGGTCGATCGGGACGAGGACCTCGAAGATCCGCGCCAGCCGTTCACGATCCAGTCGGCCGTGGAACAGCTCGACGTCGGGAGCTTCGCGCGACAGGACGTGCACGAGATGCAGGCGCCCGGCATACCGGTTCTTGAGGTCTTCCAGCTCCTCGAGGAACATCACCGTGGAGGTGCGCCGGTTGCCGAAGAGCAGCGTGACGCGCGACAGCGGCTCCTCCTCCAGCACTGTCGTCAGCAGCGACATGACGGGCGTGATCCCCGACCCCGCCGCAATCGCCAGATGATGGCGGGCATCCTGCGGCTGCACCGGGCAGGTGAACGACCCCATGGGCGTCATCACGTCGACGACGTCGCCGACCTCCACGACCTCGTTGAGCCAGGTGGACATCCGCCCGCCGGGCACCTTGGCTGACGCCACGCGCAGCGTGCCCTCCCGTCCGGCCGCGTGCTTGGACTGGCAGATCGAGTAGGACTGGCGCACCTGCTCGCCGCCGAGCGTGGCGCGGATGGTCAGGTGCTGCCCCGGGTCGAACTCGTATGCCTCGCCAAGCTCGTCGGGGACGGCGAAGGTGAC
>JBIOUP010000201.1:0-8377 GCA_044867305.1 Dermatophilaceae bacterium | reverse complement strand
CGCGGCGACGTACGTCGCAACCGCGGCGGCGTCCCCGATGGTCTGGCCGAGGTGGCCCAGTTGCGAACCGGCGCTCGCCAGCCTCGACTGGGCGGTTCCGAGCTGCTGCTGGAACCCGGTGAGCGTCTGGCCGGCCAGGGCGATGCCGACCGTCGTCGACTGCCGGGCGCCATCCAGAGCCCCCTGGGCTCCCTGCAGCGCCAGCCGCGCCCCTTCACGCGAGCCCTGCAGACCGAGGATCCTCAGGTCCTGGTCGATCGGGTAGGTCGCGGCGGCCGACTGTGCCTTGTTCACGGCCAGCTGGGCCCCCTGCAGCCCTGCGTTCACCCCGATGAGCGAGCCACGCAGGGCCTGGATCGACAGCTTGAGCCCGGCCAGCTGGGTGCCCCGCCAGCCGACCTCGGCCCCCAGGCGGGTCCAGCCCCACGCCTTGTCGTACCACGCGAGGTGGTTGTACCAGGCGTTCCACCAGGCGATGTCGCGGTTGAGCCTGTCGATCTGGGCCTGCTGAGCGGCGATCTGGCCGTTCAACGAGTCCACCGCAGCCTGGGCCGCGGCCAGCTTCTGACGCAGGTCGCTCAGCTGCGCGGCTGCCGCATCACGCTCGGACTGGATCTGGGTCCGCATTGCCGCGATCCGGTCGTCGATGACGCCGAGATCGTGCTGCGCGTGGACCACCGCGTCCGTCAGCCCCGCGATCTGGGACTGGGCGGCGGCCTGCTTTGCCGCCAGGTCCGCCTTCGCCGCCTCGACCGACGCACCGAAGCGCTTGACGTCGGCCTGAGCGTCGTCGACCGCGTGCTGGGCGGCAGCGATCTGAGCCTGGGCGTCGGCCCCGGCCTGCTGCAGCACTGCTGCGGCGCGCCGCGCCACGTCGTCGAGGAAACCCTGGCGCAGGTCCGCGTGGATCATGAACCCGGCCCCCGACTGCAGGCTGCCGCCTCTCGCGGTCAAGTCGGCGTCGAAGAGCCCGAACACCCGGCCGGAACAGTCGAAGTCGAAGCCCTTGTCGGACAATGCCACCGACGCGCTCGCCGCCAGACCGAGCAGGCTCGCCCGGCCGGAGAACTCGACCTTGGGAACCGCGCTCGCCTTCACCTCGATGTCGAGGTCCGGCCCCTTGGTCGGGTCCGCGCCCGTCAGGGAGAACACGCTCCCGACGACGATCGGGCTCAGCGACCCGCTGGCGGCAATGCCGTCCTGCGGATCGATCTCGACATCGGCCTGCGCGGTGAACCCGGCGACATGCAACGTGCCACCGACTCGCAGGCCCTGCTCGTAGCGCAGGGCGCCGATCGTGGTGTCCTGCGGGACGACGTAGAGATCCACGTCCTCCAGCGAGATCCCCGCGAGGGTCGCGCTGACCTCGGCCGGTATGCCGGCCGTGACCGTGGGCGGGCAGAACGTGTCCACGACGTCGAGCAGCGAGAGGTGGTTGAAGGCCACGATGAGCACGCTCTGGGTCGGCAGCTCGGAGTTGAACGAGACGGCGGCCTTGCCCTCGAACGCCCCGATGGCGAGGCCACCTGCGATGCCGATGGACGGGACCCCCTCGAAGTCGGAGCCGATCTCCAGCGAGACGTTGCTCAGGGCGATGCCCTTGGCGCCGAACGGGTCCTGCCACCTGCCCTTCATCGTGGCGAAGAAGGAGATTCCGTTAGGCACGACCTTCACCCCGCCGATGAACTCCAACGCGCTGGAGTCCACGGTGACGTCGACGGCACCAGAAACCGTGACCGAGACGTTCTCCGGGTCGGGTGCCAGGGCGAACTCGGCGTCCTTGATGACGACGCCGCGGGTTATCGTCACGTCGCCGAGGCCGGCTTCCAGCCGCAGGTCGCGCAGCGACGTGCCGACCTGAGCCTGCACGTCCAAGTGGGCCTTGCCGAGGAACTTGTCCGCGCCCAGGCCCGACAGGTCGAGCTGCCCGTCGACGGCCAGGCCACGGCTGACGCCGGTGCCGGCCACCGGCTGCAGCTGCTCGAAGGTGAACGTCGTGTCGTCGAACGACGAGATGACGATGAGCGCGTCGGGCAGGTGCACGGTGTCCAGACCACCCAGCGCCGGGGACAGCGACGAGAACCGGTAGGAGTCGTCGAGCTCGATACCGACCGCGAAGCCCCAGGTCGTGCTTTTGCGGGCGACGGCCTGGACCCGGCGAAAGCCCGGTCCGCGCGCGGCGAACGACAGCTCGCGGCGCTCGACGTCGATGGACAGCTCGACGTCGCTCATCGCCAGCGCGAGCAGCTCCGGCGGCAACGACAGCGAGCTGACCGCCACTGCGCCACAGACGTCCTGCAGCAGGCGGAACGGCGCCACCTCCGGGATGAGTGCGTGCAGCGTCAGCCCGCCGGGCACGGCATACGTCACCGGCACGTCGATCCCGGCAAGGTGCACGACGCCGGTGATGGAGCCGGAGACGGTGCGGCCCTGGGCGTCACGGGCGTGCCGCGCGAAGCTCACGCCGAGCCGGCCGAGGCCGAGGCCATCGGCGCCTACCGGCACCGTCCACTCGGTGGGGGAGGCGGCGGTGAAGGTCATGCTGGAGCCGTCCAGCACCGCATCGAACGCGCAGGCGGTCAGCGCGAGGTCCGGCAGGTCGGCCGGCATGCTCAGCCCGTATGCCGTGCCGACGCCGGAGGCGGTCAGCGTAGCCCCCTCGGCGAGGCCCGCGTGCAGCCTCCAGGCCTCCGCGCCGTGCTCGGCCCGGTCCCGTTCGATGCGGACGACGACGGCTGCGCCGGCGAACGTGGCGCGACCTTCGATGGTGGCGCTGACGGCGCGGGACGCGGCGTCAGTGGGGTGCTCGACGGCGACCTGAACCGACACCTGCTCGACGGTGAGGCCGACCGGGTCGGGCAGCGGGATCGGTGCCCCGGTGGACAGGGTCACCTCGAGCGACTCGACACCGTCGGCGGTGAGCACCACGGTGGCCTCGGCCAAGCCGGCGCCGGTCAGGCCCGACAGCTGGGCGGGCAGGTGGGCCTGCAGGTCGTCCCCGACGAACGAGGCGATCGTCGCGAGGCCGAGGCGCTGGTCGCCCTCGGCGGCGAGCGACACGGCATACGTGGACGCCTCGTCGTGCGTGACCGTGAGGGTCACCTGCGTCCCGGCCAGAGTGGCCTGACCGGTGACCTCGAACATCGTCGAGTCGCCGGCCCGGGTGACCGAGACGGTGACCTGCAGCTCGTCGAGCTCCACGTGGCCGGGCAGGAGCGCCCACGGGGAGCCGGCGGCCACCGTGAGGTCGATGCCGATGAGGCGGCGGGCCGACAGGTCGATACTCAGGCCGACGTGGCTGATGGCGACGTCGGACAGGGCCGCGGACAGGGCCTGCGGCAGGGCGGACAGCGGGTCGGGCGACCCCGCGGCGACCGCCGTCGCGGACAGGGCCGCCAGAGTGATCTGGCTCAGGTCGGCCTCGACCCGAGCCGGGGCCCCGTCGGCCGGAGGCGTGACATGCACCCCCACGCTGGTCGAGCCGACGGTGAGGGTGCCGTCGCTGCCCTGGATGTCCAGGGAGACCCAGGAGACGCCCGGCAGGGTGTAGGTGGTGCCGCTCGCGCCGCTCGGCGTCAGGGTGATGGGTGAGCTGGGAGCCGCGGGTGCGGCGTTGGTGATGGTCATGGTGGGTCCTGTCCCGTTGACTGCCCGGCCCTGGTGGCGGGGCTGCTGGGAACTACGGTCCCCGGAAGCGCGCGGCGATCCGATGGTGCCGGCATGCCGGTTGCCATGGGGGTGCCAGCACCCCCACCGCGTCACTCCTGCGGGATTGCCGCCCGCAGGAGCGCAGGGACGTCGAGGTCCTGCTTGCGCACGAAACCGGTTGCCCCACAATGGCGAAGGTCAGCCGGCAGGTCTTCCGCCTCGTGTGTCGAGACGAGCAGCACGCGCGTCGCGGGCCGCTCGAGCAGGATGCGGCGGGTGGCCTCGATCCCGCTGATCCCGGGCAGCCGCACGTCCATGACGACCAGGTCGGGCCGGATCCGGGCCGCACACTCGACCGCCTCCTCCCCCGACCCGGCCTGCCCCATGAGGCTCAGCTCGGGTGACGAGCGCACGAGCGACCCGGCCGCGTTGAGGAACACCGGCTGGTCGTCGACGAGAAGCACCGTGGGCATCAGTTGCTGCCCTCGGAGAGGAACATCAGCGCCGCGCGCACGCGTGGGTGACGGCGGGCGTCACCGCTCAACCCGAGCTTGGCGAAGATCGAGTTGATGTGCTTCTCGACCGCGTGCTGGCTCAGCACGAGCTCGGCGGCGACGGCGGAGTTGGTCTGACCCTGGGCGATGCAGGCGAGCACCTCGCGCTCTCGGGGGGTCAGTCGGGCGAGGTTCGCATCGCCGGCCCGCGAGCGCCGCTGGACGAGGGCCTCGACCACCTTCGGGTCGATGGCGGTGCCCCCACTCGCCACCGCCTCGATCGCGCTGGTGAGGTCCTCGATCGCCGCCACACGCTCCTTGAGCAGGTAGCCGCGCCGGTCGGTGCCCTGGCTGAGCAGGATTCTCACGTAGGCCGCCTCGGCATACTGGCTCAGCAGGACGACACCCATGGACGGGTGGACCTTGCGACAGTGGCCGGCGATGCGGACCCCCTCGTCGGTGTGGGTCGGCGGCATCCGGATGTCGGTGAGCACGACGTCGGGAGTGTGCTGCGCGATCGCCTCGACGGCCTCGTCGAGGGCGCCGCACGATGCCACGATCTGCAGGGTTTCCGAGCCGGCGAGCAGCCGTCGGACGCCTTCGCGCACGAGGAAGCTGTCCTCGGCCAGCACCAGCCGGATGGGTGTCATGGTATGCCGGGCGCCGGGACGCGGGCGGTCTGGACGTACCGCCGGCCCGACACCCAGGTGCGGACCGTGCCGCCGAAGGCCTCGATCCGGTCGGTCACCAGCTGCTCGGTGTCGGGTCCTGGCCGACCGGTGACCACGGCTTCGACTCGCATGAGTGGCTCCGGGCGCTCGGTCAGCGTCACCCTGATCTCAGTGGCGTCGTGAGCTGCGAGCTCGGCGAGGGTGGTGACTGCGCTGAAGTACAGGCAGGCCTCCAGATCGGGATGACGATGAATGGCCGGCAGCTGGGCGGGGACGTCGACAGCCGCCTCGACGCGAGCACGGGTGAGCCAACTCTCGATCGAGGAGGCCAACCCGTCGTCGGAGAGCGTCGGGGGGAAGATCCCCCGCGCGATGGCCCGCAGCTCATCCAGTGCTGCCCCGGTCTTCCTGCTCGTTCGCTCGAGGGCCTCGACCTCCGTCGCGCCGCCGCCGGCCGGGCTGAGGGCAGCGATGGCCGCCACGAGATGCGGACTGACCCGGGCGCTCACCTCGGCGCGCATCCGCCGCTGCTGGACGACCCGGGCGGTGAGCAGGCGTTCCCGTGACGCCCGCAGCGCCGCGGTGAGCTGCTCGAGGTCGGCCTTGCGTTGGCGCAGCTCGACGGTGAGCCGCACCGTGGAGAGGGCCAGACCGGCAGGGCGAGCGAGGTCGTCGAGCAGCCGACGACTGACCGGCGACAAACCATCCACGGACGTCGCGTCGTCGACTGCGTCCACGGCAATCTCGCCGACGGCGGTCCCGGCGTGCCGGACGCCGACGCTGGCTCCCGACGCGATGGGGGCGGCGGCAGGTGGCCAGGACTGTGACCACCGCTCTCCGTCGGTGAGCCACAGCCGTACCTCGGCCCCGGACCTGCCGGTGGCCCGGCTGGCTGCCTCTGCGACCCGTGGCGCAACCTCGTCGACGGGGAGCGTCCCGGCCAGCCGTTGGGTCAGGGCGCGGATCACCTGGTAGCCGTCCGCCTGATCGCCGAGCAGCACCCGCGCCGACAGCCGCTCCAGGGGGTCGTGGAGAAGCCACAACACGGCCGCGACCACGACCGTGACGCCGACAATGCCCGCCAACGGGGGTTGCCCGTCGCGTCCCGACACCTCGTGGTAGGCCACCGCGGCCGCGCCGTAGACCAGTGCGGCGACGAGGAACCGGGCCACCGTCCGGCTCGCGCCAAGCCGCATCGCTATCCGACGTTCTTCGGTCATCGACCCACACCGTTGGTCGCGCGAACGGGAAGCGCCCCGGCCAGCACCGCCCCGCCCTCGGAGCCGTTCGCCACCGAGATCTGCCCGCCGAGGACGGCGAGCCGCTGAGCCAGCTGCGCCAGTCCGCCAAGGCCGCCGGGCGGGCCGACATCGGCGAGACCGATCCCGTCGTCGACCACCGAGAAGCGGACCTCGTCGGCGAGGCACCGCACCCGGACCGTCGCCGTCCTGGCCGCGGCATACTTCGTCACGTTCTGCAACCCCTCGACGCACGAGAAGTACACCGCGGCCTCGACCTCGGGAGCGAGGGTCTGCAGGTCGGCTTCGGGCCCGTCGATGTCCACCTCCACGGCCAGCCCGGTGAGCCGGGCCAGGCGCGCCGCCTCCTGCAGACCGCCGCGGAGCCCGAGGCGGGTGAGCTGAGCCGGCCGGTCGTCACTGCTCAGTTCGTCGATGTCGCGTTGGGCGGTCAGCAGCACCTCCCGCAGCGCTTCGGTCTCCTCGCGCGGTACCGGCACCGACGCGGCGCAGGCGCGGGCGCCGATCATCGCGGCGACCAGCGCCTGTTGAGCCCCATCATGGAGGGCACGCTCGAGGGTGCGCCGCTCGGCGTCCTGGGCTGCCACGAGACGTTGCCGGGACTCGGCGAGCCGCTCGGCCTGAGCCGCGAGGGCATCGACCTGTCGCGCCAGGGTCACCGTCAAGCTCGCGTTGTGGACCACGAGCGCGGCGTGCGCCGCGACGGCGCTGCCGACCGCGTCGTCGCGGGCGGTCAGCCGGCGCCCGGCCGGCGTCTCGGCGCACAGCAGACCCAGCGTCTCGCCCTGGTGGCGGATCGGCCAGCCGCACGAGGCACCCACGGCGGCCATCAGGGCGCCCGGCGCGCGGTCCGGCCCGGCGAACGCCTCGGTGCGCTGTGCCGGCCGGTCGCCAGGAGCCCGGGCGGCTAGCACGAGCCGGTCGCCGTCGACCAGCCACAGCTGCGCGGACGACGTGCGGGTCGCCGCCACGAGAACCGAGACAACGTGGTCGAGCTCGCCGCTGGGCGTGAGGCGCTCCAAGGCTGCAGCGAGGCTGCGCATCGCCTCACTGGGGCTGAGCACCTGCCCGAAGACGACCCGGTTCGCCCAGCGCCGCCCGGCAGTCCGCAGCGGCTCCACCAGCGCCGCCGCCGCCGACAGGGTGACAACGGTGAACCACAGACCGCCCCCCGCCAGCCAGCCACCCGCCGCGACCGCGAGCACGTATGCCGTGCTGAGCGCCAGCCCCATCAGACCGTAGACCAGCACCTGGCTGAGCAGCCGGTCGATGTCCCAGAGTCGGTAACGCAGCACGCCGGCGAACAGCACGGCCGGGACGATCGCGAAGACGGCCGGGAACAACCGTTCGACGGCCATCTGGACGGCAGCGGCCTGACCGGCCCCGTCAGTGAACCCGACCATGGCTCGCGCGACGAGCCACACCGCGGCAGCCGCCAGAGCCGGCAGCAGAGCGGCGCACAGCAGGCGCGCCGTCGCCCGGTCGCGAGGTGTCGTGTGGCTGTCGAGAATGCGCAGCGTCTGGGCCGCGACCCCGAGCACGGCCACACCGATCCCGAAGAACACGATGAAGAACTGGGGGTGGTCCAGGAAGCTGCCGCGCCAGCAGACCAGCGCCACGGCGACTGTGGAGAGGCCGACGACAAGGCGCAGCCAGGTGCGGGGCAGCCGCACCGGGCGGGGGAGCGTCCCGTCCGGGAACAGGACCACCGCCCATCCGTAGGCGACCCCCGAGACGATGTGGAACGTGAAGTGCACGAGGGCGATCGGCCAAGGCGACCCGGTGATGTGGAAGGCCACATGGCTCGGGAGGTTGAACGTCGCGGCGGTGCCCAGCATCGCGAACGCAAGCAGCTGGGGCACGCGTTCGTTCGGACGGCGGAGGAACAGCAGCAGCCCCAGGGCCAGGTTGAGGGCGCTGAAGGCATACGCCAGAACCGTCTCCAGCCCGGACGCCTCGTAGTCCAGCAGCAACATGTCGGTGTAGCTCATGTCCGTTGGCACAAGACCGAGCCCCAACCACACGAGCAGGCCGGTGAGGTAAAGCCAGAACGCGATACGCAGTGCGAGCTGGTGAGCTGCGGGCACGTCCACCCTCGAGTCTTCAGCGGCGGTCGGTGACCCGTCCAGGATAGGAGCGGACGCCGCTTTCGCACCGCCTGGTGCCGACAGGGGGTTTTCGTGGTGAATCACACCGCTTTCCTTCCCAGCGAGCTGCTCCACGAGTGACCACCGCGCGTTCGTCGACAGCCCGCTCTCTGCGATCCCTGGACTGCGCACTGCCGGGGTGCGGGATGCTGGGTGGG
>JBIOUP010000200.1:0-7188 GCA_044867305.1 Dermatophilaceae bacterium | reverse complement strand
ACACAACCGAGGAGAGCACTGCATTCGGCAGATACTGCAATGGTCTGGTCAGGAACAACAGGACGATGACGACGACCGCGCCGGTCGTGAGCTGGGCGACTTGGGAATGGCTCTTGGCCTCATCGACCATCTCGGTCTTAGTGGGGCTGCCGTTGACGACGAAGGTTCCGGTCAGGCCCGCGGTGAGGTTGGCCAGCCCTAGTCCGACGAGATCGGTGTTGGCCTCGTAGTGCTCGTTGTACCGCACCGCGTAGACCCGCGATGTCGCTGCACTCTGCGCCAGGATGACCAGCAGCATCGACCCGGCAACGGGGAGCAAGCCCACGGCATCGTCCCACCCGATGCCGCTGGGCAGTTCCAGACTTGGCAAGCCGCTCGGCACCGGGCCGAGGATCGAGATGCTGTGCGCCTGCAGGTCGAACGCCCAGCTCACGATGATGGACCCGACGACCGCGACCAGCCCACCCGGGATCGCCCGGATCCACCGTTCGAAGACCACGAGCACGGCCAGCACGCAGACGGACACCACCGTCGTCTGCCAGGAAGCCTGGGCCAGATGGCCAAGCGTCTTGACGAACTTGACCAGATCGCCGCTGAAGAACCCGAGGTCGGACGTCTGGCCCGGGATGCCGAGCATGCCGCCGATCTGGCCGATGGCAACCTGCACGCCGACACCCGTGAGGAACCCGATGAGTACCGTGCGGGAAAGGAAGTCGGCGAGGAAGCCCAAACGGGCGACTCTCGCAACCCACAGCAGGGCACCGGTGATCAGCGCGCTCAGCCCAGCCAGAGCTACCCACTGAGGAGAGGCTGGTTGGAGGCCGGCCACCCCGAGTGCGGCGATACCGGCATACATGATGGCGGCCGTGGCCGAGTCCGCCCCGACAACCAGGTGCCGGGACGAGCCGAACACTGCGAAGGCGAGGATCGGGATGAGCAGCGTGTAGAGGCCGGTGATGACCGGCATGCCGGCAATCTTGGTGTAGCCCATGACTTCTGGGATGGCCAGCGCGGCCAGGGTGACCCCGGCGATGACGTCCTGGCTCAGCCAACGCCGCTCATACGGGCGAATGCCCTCCAGCATCGACACGTAGCGACGGTGCCCGGGCCCCGTACCTTGGGTTGTCGGCGCCGTCTGCATGGGTCCATCTCATCCATCCGGCCCTGAAAGTGAATCAGCCAATGGGGTGGATGTGCCGTGCCAGCGACCGGAGGTCCACTTCAACGGTGACATCTCGGATCGCACATGCCAGCCTCGACGAGCGCCGCGCCCGCGGCATGGAAGCCCGCAGCCGGGTCCCCATCAACGGCCACGAGGGCTGGCAGCCAGCGGGCGACCGGCCGGACCCGGTGGCGCTGCTCGAGGCGCAAAACGTCACCCGGGAGCCGGACCTCGTCCCCGTACGCCACGGGCGGATGATGGTCTCCCCGTTCACCTTCTACCGCGGGGCGGCCAAGATCATGGCGACCGATCTCAAGGACACGCCGACTGCGGGCCTGACGGTCCAGCTCTGCGGCGATGCGCACCTGTCGAACTTCGGCGGGTTCGCCTCTCCAGAACGTCAGCTGCTGTTCGACCTCAACGATTTCGACGAGACCTTCCCCGGCCCGTTCGAGTACGACGTGAAGCGGATGGCGGCCAGCTTCACGATCGCGGCCCGCAACAACGCCTTTAGCAAGGTCGACGTGCGCGGGGCGTCAAGGGCGTCAGTCGCTGCCTACCGGCAGGCGATGCTTCAGTTCGCCCAGATGGGCATACTGGACATCTGGTACGCGCGCCTCAACGAGGCGGACGTCTTGGCAGCGGCGCGCAGCACAGCCAAGGACAAGAAGGCGCTCAAGGACGTCAAACGCGGCCAGCGCAATCTCGAGAAGGCACACACGCGGGACAGTCTGCAGGCCCTGTCCAAGCTCGCCGAGTACGTCGACGGGCGATACCGGATCATCAGCCAGCCACCCGTGCTCATCCCGCTTCGCGACCTCGTGGGCGACGGCGAGTATGGGATCGCGCCGGAAGAGATCGACCAGGTGCTGCATGACATGTTCCGCGAGTACCGAGCCACGCTGCAACCGGACCGTCGCCATCTGCTCGAGCAGTTCCAGATCATCGAGGCGGCTCGCAAGGTCGTGGGCGTCGGCAGCGTCGGTACCCGCGCCTACATCCTGCTGCTGCAGGGGCGCGACCAGAGCGACCCGCTCTTCCTGCAGATCAAGGAGGCGACCGCGTCCGTGCTGGAGGACCACCTCCCCAAGGGCCATCACCAGCAGCCTGGCGAGCGCGTCGTTCACGGGCAGCGGATGATGCAGGCGAGCAGTGACATCTTCCTCGGCTGGGTCAAGGGGCTGCGGGAGGACCGGTTCTTCTACGTCCGCCAGCTGCGCGACATGAAGGTGTCCGCGCTCGTGGAAGAGATGTCGCCGATCGCCCTGAACTTCTATGCCGGGCTGTGCGGCTGGACCCTGGCCCGGGCTCATGCGCGCTCGGGGGACCCGGTGGCCATCGCCGAGTACCTCGGGCAGACCGATGCCTTCGACACGGCGATGGTGGACTTCTCGGACCGCTACGCGAAACAGAACGAGCGCGACTTCAAGGCGTTCACCGACGCGGTCAGTGCCGGGCGGATCGAAGCCAAGGAGGGCGTCTAGAGACGCTCTCCGGGGGCGGAAAGTGACCGCAGTCGAGCCGCCTCCCGCCACCGTCACCGCTCCGACCCGTCGAGGTTGCCGAACTGGGCATCGATCGGCGTCATTGCGGAAGATCGTGCACCGCCCAGCGCGCAGGATCTTCCCCAGTATCGACCCATCGCCGATACGGGTGGACGGAATCTCATCTGGGGCCTGTGACTGCTGTGGCAGAAGTGTCGGGGCGGCCTCACGGCACCCCAGCGTGGGATAGTCGGCGCTATGGCCGATGCCCACGTCGAGTGCCCCACTCCCGATGGCCAGACGCGACGGGTGCGTATTTCCAGCCCGGACCGGGTGCTCTGGCCTGACTGCGGCATCACCAAGCTCGAGCTGGCGCAGTACGTGCGCGACGTGAGCGAGGCATTCCTCGCCCGGATCGGCGCCCGGCCGCTCACCCTCCAGCGTTTCCCGGGCGGCATCGACGGTGAGGAGTTCTACTCCAAGAACCCGCCCAACGGGCTGCCGGACTGGGTCCGCACCGTGGTGATGACCTACCCGTCGGGGCGGCGGCACCCTCAGCTTGTCGCCGACGAGATCGCGACGGCGGTGTGGGCCGTGCAGATGAACACGGTCACCTTCCACCCCTGGCCGGTGCGCGTCGACAACGGCGCGCATGCGCTCGACTACCCGGACGAGGTGCGCATCGACCTGGACCCTCAGCCGGGCCAGGGTTTCGCGGACGCGGTCGCCGCGGCATACGGGTTGCGGGAGGTGCTCACCGAGGCGGGGCTGACCGGCTTCCCCAAGACATCCGGCAACCGCGGCGTGCACGTCTACTGCCCCATCGCCCCGCACCGCGAGTTCCTCGACGTGCGCCACGGGGTGATCGCCATCGCCCGCGAGCTCGAGCGGCGTATGCCGGACCAGGTCACCACGGCCTGGTGGAAGGAGCAGCGCGGCGAGCGCATCTTCGTCGACTACAACCAGGCCTGCCGCGACCGGACCATCGCCGCGGCATACAGTCCTCGGCCGCTGCCCAACGCTCCGGTGTCGATGCCGCTGTCCTGGGGAGAGCTCGACTCGGCCGTGCCGGCGGACTTCACCGTGCGCACGGTGCCGGCCATCGTCGGTGCCCGCCCGGACCCCTGGCGGGCCTACGACGACTCGGTGGGCGATCTCGCCACCGCGATGGCGTGGTGGGAGCGCGATGTGGCCGACGGGCTGCCCGAGCTGGCTTTCCCGCCCGACTACCCGAAGATGCCTGGCGAGCCGCCGCGGGTGCAGCCCTCCAAGAAGCGCTACGAGGACGACGAGTACCTAGGTGACGAAGGTGGTTACCTGCGCGAACATCCGGAGCAGCCGCCCGGGGGCTGGGCTTCGCCGCGCAGGAGACGACGTTAGCGGGAGCCGCAGTGGTGGTCAGGCAAGAGCACCGGGCGGGCCACCGGGTCCGGAGAGGGTGTTGACGTGGCTGCGGACGGCGAGGCCGATGCCGATAAAGGCGATGCCCCAGAGGAGCGCAACCAGGCCCAGCCAGAACGCGATCGCCACCGCAGCGGTCTCCGGGTTGGCGACGAACAGCACGCCCAGCACCAGAGAGAGTAGGCCGCCGACCACGAGCAGCCACCGCGGCACCGAGATCGTGCTGGTGAAGGCACCCACGAGCTCGATCACACCACGGACGATCAGCCAGATGCCGAGGATCCAGGTGAGCGCTGCGACCGCGACGCCGGGATGGAAGATGGCGATCAACCCGGCGAGGATGGCAATGATCCCCATGACGAGCAGCCATCCGCGGCCCTGCCGCTTCGACTCGGGTCGGAAGGCTTGCCAGATCGAGCCAACCCCGTCGACCAGCGCCCAGATTCCCCACAGCAGCGCCAGCGTGAGGGCCGTGCCCACGGGCCAGAACATCGCGATGAGGCCGAAGACGATCGCCAGCACGCCGCGCGTGACGAGCATCTTCCAGCCCAGGACCAGCCAGTCCTTGTCCATCTGCAGCCTCACTCTCGTGGCTTTCCTGCGGCCAGGCTTCGGTCCGCCGGTTCGCAACAGCCCCAACGCTAGCCCGGCGCTGATGTCCACCCAGGACCGCCACGCCGCCGAGGACCGCCACGCCGCCTCAAACGCGCGGCCAGGTGAGCGGGTCGATGGGCCCGCTTGTCGGTGACAATGAGCGGCATGCGCCTGCCCGTGATGCCGCCCGTCTCGCCGATGCTCGCCAAGTCCGTGCCGGCGATCCCGCCCGGGGCCTTCTCGTACGAGCCGAAATGGGACGGGTTCCGCTCCATCATCTTCCGCGACGGCGAGCAGGTCGAGATCGGCTCGCGCAACGAACGACCGATGACGCGCTACTTCCCGGAGATCGTCGAGGCAGTCCGCGAGAACTTGCCGCCGCGCTGCGTGATCGACGGCGAGATCGTCGTCGTGGTCGGCGACCGGCTCGAGTTCGAGGTGCTGCAACAGCGGATCCATCCCGCTGCCAGCCGCGTGAAGCTGCTGTCCCAACAGACGCCCGCCAGCTTCGTCGCCTTCGACCTGCTCGCCGAGGGCGACATCGACTACACCCAGCAGCCGTTCTCCTCGCGCCGCACCGCCCTGGAGAAGGCGCTGGCTGGGTCGCGCCCGCCCATCCACCTGACCCCGGTCACGCTGGACCACGCGTTGGCCGAGCACTGGTTCTCCGAGTTCGAAGGTGCGGGACTCGACGGCGTGGTGGCCAAGCCGCTGAGCGGCCTCTACCAGCCGGACAAGCGGGTGATGTTCAAGATCAAGCACCAACGAACGGCCGACTGCGTCGTAGCCGGGTACCGCGTGCACAAGAGCGGGCCCGACAGCATCGGCTCGCTTCTGTTGGGCCTCTACACGGACACGGGCGAGCTGGCCAGCGTGGGCGTGATCGGCGCATTCCCCGCCGCCCGGCGCACGTCGCTGTTCAAGGAGCTGCAGCCGCTCGTGACGACGTTCGACGAGCACCCCTGGGCCTGGGCCAAACAGCTCGAGGGGAATCGCACCCCGCGAAACTCCGAGTTCAGCCGCTGGAACACCGGCAAGGACCTGTCCTTCGTCCCGCTGCGGCCCGAGCTGGTCGTCGAGGTGCGTTACGAGCACATGGAAGGCGTGCGCTTCCGCCACACCGCCCAGTTCAGCCGGTGGCGCCCCGACCGCGAGCCCCGGTCGTGCACCTACGAGCAGCTCGAGGAGCCGGTCAAGTACGACCTCGCCGACATCCTCGCCACGCCGTAGCTCCTAGCCGATCGGTACGCCCGCGCGCGTCCGGTCCCGGACCCAGCGGCCCATGACCGTGCCGTCCTGCTCGACGAGCACCCGCGGCAGGAAGGTTCGCTGCAGATCTTCGGCGACCGTGATCCGCCGATGTCGCCCGCCCACGGCAACAGGGGAGTAGGTGATATCCAGCTCGTCGACGAGGTCGGCTGACAGCAGCTCTCCGAGCAGGTGCGGGCCGCCTTCGGAGTGCACGTGGCGAAGGGTCAGAGCATGCAGCTGGTCGAGGGCGTCGGAGAGGTCCACTGACTGCTCGCCGGCGACGAGGACGCGGTCGGCGCCGAGCGCAGCGCGCAGGTCGGCAAGCTCGGGGGAGCTGGCGCAGGTGATCGCCAGAACCGGGGCGGCGGGGTCACGGTGCAGCAGCTTCGGCGGCAGTGCGCCGCTCCGGGTCACGACGGCGAGCGGAAGCGCCGCGGCGCGGCCAGTCGTCGCCCGCAGGCCGGCATACGCGCCGTTGACTCCAATCGCGCCGTAGCCTTCCGCGCGGGCCGTGCCGGCGCCGATGACGAGCACGTCGCTGATCGCGCGCAACAGCTCGAAAACGACATGGTCCGCCTCGGTGTTGATGGACCCAGTCACCCCGTCTGTCCCAGTTGCGGCGCCGTCGAGGGTGGACACCATGTTGACCCGCAGCCACGTGCTGGAGGTGGGCGGCACGGCATACAGCTGGGCAAGCGCGTCCAGGTCGAGGGCACTGCCCACCTCGGGAGCGACGCCGGGGTCGGCCAACAGCAGGCGCATGGCGGCAGTATGCCGCTCGGCTCACGCCCTGCGGGCGGCTCGGGCAGGATGGGGTCATGGCCAAGCACGGGCGTACAGGTGACCGCGACCAGTCACGGCACAAGAGGAGGCACGCCAAGCACGTCGACAAGAAGGTGGGTCGAGCCAAGGCAAAGGCCAAGGCGGCCAAGGCCAGCAAGGACAAGGTGCGTCGGTCGGAGCCGTCCCCGTTGGCCCGCCCACGACAGGCGGCGCCGCGCGTCGTGCTCGCGCCAGTCGAGGTGGAGGTCGCCCGCGAGCTACAGCCGGATCGGCCGATGGGCGAGCTGCTGAGGGTCGGCGATGGTTTCGAGCTGTCCAACGTGGACACCCGGGCGACTCCCGGCTTCGACGGTGACAAGCTGCTCGGCGCCAAGGCCCTATCGGCGTACGCGCCGGAGATCGGGGAGTGGCAGGAGCGGCTGTTCGCCGAGTCCAAGGGCGGTGGGAGCCGGTCACTGCTGATCGTGGTCCAGGGCATGGACACGTCGGGCAAGGGCGGCATCATGCGCCACG
>JBIOUP010000199.1:0-11215 GCA_044867305.1 Dermatophilaceae bacterium | reverse complement strand
GACGTGCGAGTGGGTGAGACGCTGTCGGGGTCCCAGGCCGAGTATCTGCACCGCAGCCCCACCGAGGCGTGCTTCGTCACCGACGCGTATGCCGTGTACCTCCAGCTTCCAGCCAGTGGCCAGCACGGACCGCTCGTGCTCCTCGGCAGCACCGACCTGGTGACGAACGAGCGGATCGCCCAGGACGCGAACGCTGCCATCGCCATCCGAACGCTCGGCCACAGCAGCCGGCTGGTGTGGTACGTGCCCGATGTGCTCGATGCGCCCGTGTCCTCGCGGGACCAGACCGAGGCGTTCTTCCCCGACTGGCTCGGCCCGATGGTCCTGCTGGGCGGCTTCGCTGTCCTGGCGGTGATGCTCTGGCGCGGCCGGCGGCTGGGCCGGTTGGTCACCGAGCCGCTGCCCGTCGTCATCCGCGCGGTCGAGACGACCGAGAGCCGAGGACGGCTCTACCGCAAGGCCCGTGACACCACCCGGGCCTCAGGTGTGCTGCGTGAGGCCACCCGGCGTCGGCTCACGGCATACCTCGGCCTGCCGTCCTCGAGCCACCCCGACGCCCTGGTCTCCGCAGTGGCCGAGGCCGCCGCGAGGCCGGGGGAAGGGGTGCGGTGGCTGCTGTTCGGGCCGCCGCCCAGCACCGATGCCGACCTGCTCAGCCTCGCGGTGCAGCTCAGCGACCTGGAGAAGGAGACTCGCCGTCCATGACCGACCTGCCGCCGCCTGCCGGCCCGCCCACGGTGGCCGAGCCACCCCCCACATGGGGACCGCCGCCCCCACCGCCGACGGAGGTGTTCGGGCCAGGGGCGACGAGCACCGGCCAGCCCGGTCCCGGTGCCGCCCTCCACGACCCACAGTCCGACCGGGCGCGAGAGGCATTGCTTGCCGTGCGGGGCGAGGTCGCCAAGGCCGTGGTCGGCCAGGACGCCGCCGTGTCGGGCATCCTCATCTGCCTGCTGTCCCGGGGTCACATCATCCTCGAGGGCGTTCCCGGCGTTGCCAAGACCCTGCTGGTACGTGCCCTCGCCCAGGCGCTGGCCATTGACACCAAACGGGTGCAGTTCACGCCCGATCTCATGCCTGGAGATGTCACCGGCTCGCTCATCTTCGACAGCGCGACGTCGCAGTTCACCTTCCGCGAAGGGCCGGTGTTCACCAACCTGCTGCTCGCCGACGAGATCAACCGCACGCCGCCGAAGACCCAGTCCTCGCTGCTGGAGGCCATGGAAGAGCGCCAGGTCTCGGTCGAAGGCACGGCGCGCAAGCTGCCGGTCCCCTTCCTCGTCGCGGCCACCCAGAATCCGGTCGAGTACGAAGGCACCTACCCGCTTCCGGAGGCCCAGCTGGACCGGTTCCTCCTCAAAGTGGTGCTGTCCCCTCCGCCTCGGGAGCAGGAGATCGAGGTGGTCCAGCGCCATGCCCACGGCTTCGACCCGCATGACCTGCACGCGGCCGGCATCGGGGCGGTGGCCTCGGCCGGCGACCTGGCGGCCGGGGCCGAAGCGGTCAAGCGAGTATCCGTGAGCCCCGAGGTCGCGGGCTACATCGTCGACATCGCCCGGGCCACCCGTCAGTCCCCCTCGCTCGCCCTGGGTGTCAGCCCGCGCGGGGCGACCGCCTTGCTCGCCACCGCGCGGTCCTGGGCGTGGATGAACGGACGCGGCTTCGTCACCCCTGACGACGTCAAGGCGCTCGCCCAGGCGACGCTCGCGCACCGGCTGTCCCTGCGCGCGGAGGCTGAGCTCGAGGGCGTCGGCGTCGCCTCGGTCTTGACGTCCGCGATCGCGTCGGTCCCCGTCCCGCGCTGATGGCGGTCACCGGCCGACTGGCCGTCCTGGTCATGATCGGCGCGGTCGCGGTTCTGCTGGAGCCGACTCGCCAGACCGTCCTGCTCTGGCTGTTGGTGGCGCTCGGGGTCACCCTGCTCGACGTGCTCCTCGCGCTGAGCCCAACGCGGTTGCATATCGAGCGCGAGCCGGTGGCCCAGGTGCGCCTCGGGCAGCCGGGCTCGTCGTCGCTGCTGGTGACCAACCCGGGCAGACGGACCCTGTATGCCGTGGTGCGCGACGCGTGGCAGCCGTCCGCGGGTGCCGACGGCGCTCGGCACACGGTGCGGATCCGGGGCGGGGAGCGGCGCCGGCTCACCACGCCCCTGCTACCCACCCGTCGCGGTGACCGGCAAGCCGACCGTGTCACGGTCCGGTCGTTCGGGCCGTTGCGCATCGGGGCGCGTCAGCGCTCCCTCGACATCCCCGGCTCGATCCGGGCGTTGCCGCCCTTCGAGTCGCGCAAGCACCTGCCCTCCCGGCTGGCGACACTGCGCCAGCTCGACGGGCGCTCAGCCGTGCGAATCCGTGGTCAGGGCACCGAGTTCGACTCGCTGCGTGACTACGTCGAGGGTGACGACGTGCGCTCCATCGACTGGCGGGCAACCGCCCGGCGCAGCACGGTGGTCGTGCGCACCTGGCAGCCCGAGCGCGACCGGCGGGTCATCCTGCTGCTGGACACCTCCCGGACCTCGGCCGGGCGGGTCGGGGACCAGCCCCGGCTCGACGCCGCGATGGATGCGGCTCTGCTGCTTGCTGCCCTGGCCTCGCGAGCAGGGGATCGGGTCGACTTCCTGGCTGGTGACCGGTGGGTTCGGGCCAGGGTCACGTCGGCCGCCGGGCGAACGGCCCTGCTCGGTGACCACGTTCAAGCGATGGCGCCGTTGGAACCGGCGCTGCTCGAGGCGTCCTGGCCGACCCTGGCCAGCGCGATCACCGACACCAGCCGGCGGCGTTCGCTCGTCGTCCTGCTCACCCCGCTGGAGCCCGCAGCCACCCACGAGTCGCTGCTGCCGAGCCTGGCCACGCTAACCCACCACCATCGCGTCGTGCTCGCCTCGGTGGCCGACCCGGCGCTCGAGGTCATGACCCGGGCTCGCTCGACCAGCCACGACGTCTACGACGCGGCGGCCGCGGAACGCACCGTGGCGCTGAGAGAACGCACGGGCGCCATGCTGGCCCGGCTGGGCGTGGATGTCATCGACGCGCCGCCCGACCAGCTGCCTCCGCGGCTGGCCGACCATTACCTGCTGCTGAAGTCCAAAGGGCTGCTCTAGCCATCGAGAGGAGCGACTGGCATGACGGAGGCAGCAGCGGACCGAGGCTAGCCGACGGTCGGAGCGGACTCGCCCTGGTCGCGCACCGAGACGTCTCCGGTGCGGCCGCGCTGCACGGCATACCGGCCGAGGGTGAACACATAGGTGAGGAAGGCTGCTTCGGCGAGCAGCCCGATGAGGATCCGGGCCCAGGTCGGCAGCGGTGAGGGGGTGACGAACGCCTCGATGATTCCCGAGATCAGCAGGATGCCGACCAGGCCCATGGCCACCGACATGGCCGCTCGGCCCTCCTGAGCCACCGCGGTGAGGCGGGTGCGTGGGCCGGGGTCCACCCAGCCCCAGAAGATCCGCAGGCCGACCCCGGCTGCGACGAACACCGCGGTCAGCTCGAGCAAGCCGTGCGGCAGGATGAGCCCGAAGAACAGCGGCGCGCGATCGTAGCGCCACATGAGCGCCCCGATGATCGCCACATTGGCCATGTTGTCCCAGAGCAGCAGGATCACCGGCAGGCCGAAGACGCCCAAGGCGATGCACAGGGCGGCGATCCAGGCGTTGTTCGTCCACACCTTGAAGGCGAACGAGCCCGCCGCGTACTGGCTGTAGTAGTCCTCGAACTCATGGCTGACCAGTGCCTGGATCTGGCTGGGCGAGGCGAGCGCGGACTCGAACTGCGGGTTGACGTAGAACCACCACCCGACCAGGAACGCCACCGCGATGCTCGCACCAGCCGTGGCCAGCCACCAGACGCGCGTGCGGTAGAGGGCAGCCGGGAAGGTCTCGGCGACAAAGCGCCCGGCGTCCGCCCACGAGACGGTGCGCGTGCCGACCGACCGCGAACGGGCGCGGGCCAGCAGCGAGGACAGGTAGCTGACCACGGCTGGCTCTGGGGTCGTCGAGCGCACCTCGGACAGGTGGGTGGCCACCCGCTGGTAGAGCTCGAGCAGCTCGTCGCCTTCGGCGCCGCTGAGCGTGCCCCGCCGGGACACCAGCTGCTCCAGGCGGCTCCACTCGTGCTGGTGCATCATGACGAAGGCATCCAGGTCCACCGGCCAACTGTATGCCGCAGCGCTCACCTGCTCCTTGGCCGCTCCCGCCGCGTGGCGGGCGGTTAGGCTGCCGTCAACCAGCGACTCAGGCAGGCAGGGAGGCACGGTGGGCGAGCCCGCGATCTCGACCCTCGGCGTGACCGAGGACGATCTCGTCACCGGGGAGGCAGTTGCCCTTGACCTGCCGCCCGCGTCGGTGGGGCTGCGGATGCTGTCCGGGACCTTGGACTACCTCATCGTCATGGTGCTGCTGTTCGCCGTGACCTTCGGCGCGGTCATGCTGGTCCAGCGCTTTGACAGCGCGCTGCAGACGGCGGTCATCCTGCTGTCCACGGTCGCTGTCCTGGTGGGCTATCCGGTGACCGCCGAGACGCTCACCCGCGGTCGCAGCGTCGGCAAAGTCGCGGTGGGGCTGCGCACCGTCCGGGATGACGCCGGGCCGATCACCTTCCGCCACGCCCTCGCTCGCGGGCTTCTCTGGGTCGTCGAGGTGTACCTGCTCTGGGGGATCCCAGCGATCGTCTCGTGCGTGCTCAGCTCCCGCGGCAAGTGCCTCGGTGACATCGCGGCGGGTACCTACGTCGTCCGCGACCGGGTCCGGGCCAGCCTGCCTCCACCGGTGCCGATGCCGCCGCACCTGAGCGCCTGGGTGCGGTCAGCGGACCTCGGGGTGCTTCCGGACGGGCTGGCCACGACGGTGCGCTCCTTCCTGCCGGCGGCCTTCACGATGACCCCCGAGGTGCGTGAGCAGATGGGGCGGCAGCTCCTCGACGAGGTGATGCTCCACGTCTCGCCGCCGCCACCGCCGGGGAGCCACCCCGAGTACGTCCTCGCCGCCGTCATTGCTGACCGGCGCCGCCGCGACACCGCCCGGCTGGTCCGCGACGCGGCACTGCGCCACCGGCTCGTCCCCCAGGACCGCGTTCCGACGGCGCCGCCCGGACCGGCATACCCACCTCTGCCGAGACGCTAGTCGACCCGCTCGATGAGCAGCGGCGGGAGGTCTGGTCGCGAGCCCTCCGGAGCGACGAAGTAGGCACCGTCCAGGGCTGCCAACGCCCGCTCGAAACGCTCGGGTGTGTCGGTGTGCAAGGTGAGCAGGGGCTGGCCGCCGCGCACGCTCGCGCCGGGCTTGGCGTGCAACACGACGCCGGCACTGTGCTGGACCGCGTCGTGCTGACGCGCCCGTCCCGCACCCAGCCGCCAGGCCGCCACGCCGACCGCCCGCGCGTCCAGCTCGGTGAGCACTCCGTCGGACGGCACGAGGACCTCGGTGGTATGCCGGGCGGTCGGCAGAGGCGCGGCGGGGTCGCCGCCCTGCGCTCGCACCATCCGGTTCCACACGTCTATGGCGCGACCGTCGGCCAGCGCGTCGGCTGGGTCGATGTCCTCGCGACCCACTGCCCCGAGCATCTCGCGGGCCAGCACGAGACAGAGCTCGACGACGTCCGGGGGGCCACCGCCGCCCAGCACATCCATCGCTTCACGCACCTCCAAGGCGTTTCCCGCGGTGAGCCCGAGCGGAGTCTGCATGCCAGTGAGCAGCGCGACCGTCCGCATCCCAGCGGACCTCCCGAGACCCACCATGGTCCGAGCCAGCTCACGGGCTCGGTCGAGGTCGGTGAGGAGGGCGCCTGAGCCCACCTTGACGTCCAGGACGAGGGCGCTCGTGCCTTCGGCGATCTTCTTGCTCATGATGGAGCTGGCGATGAGCGGCACGGACTCGACCGTGCCGGTCACGTCCCGCAGGGCGTACAGCCTGCGGTCCACGGGAGCCAGGCCCTCGCCTGCTGCGCACACGGCCGCGCCGATGTCGCGCAGCTGCCCGAGCAGCTCGGCGTTGCCGAGGGACGAGCGCCATCCGCGGATCGCCTCGAGCTTGTCGAGGGTCCCGCCCGTATGGCCCAGCCCGCGGCCGCACACCTGCGGCACGGCAACGCCGCACGCAGCCACCAGCGGCACGAGCACCAGGGTGGTCTTGTCGCCGACGCCTCCCGTCGAGTGCTTGTCGACGGTCGGGCGTCCGAGGCCGGAGAAGTCCATCCGCACCCCCGAGGCGACCATCGCGGCCGTCAGCCGCGCGGTCTCCCGTGCGCTCATCCCGTTGAGGACGATGGCCATGGCGAGGGCCGACATCTGCTCGTCAGCGACGGCGCCCCGGTTGTATGCGTCGACCACCCAGTCCACCTGCTCGTCGGTCAGCTCGGCTCCGTCGCGCTTGGCGACGATGACGTCGACCGCGTCGAAGGGCTCGGACACCGGGTCGGTCATGGCGTCCCCACGTCGTCGGGCCCGAAGGCGGCCGGCAACAGCGTGGCGAGCCGAACCGGTCCGTGGGGTGTGCTGACCTCGCAGTCCGGTCCGCCGTGCTCCCACAGCAGCTGGCGACAGCGGCCGCAGGGCAGCAGAGGCTTCGGCCCCGGGCCGGCGCAGGACACCGCCACCAGCCGGCCACCGCCACTGGCGTGCAGTGCGGAGACCATCCCGCACTCGGCGCACAAGGTCAGCCCGTACGACGCGTTCTCCACGTTGCACCCGACGACGACCCGACCGTCCTCCACGAGCCCCGCGGCACCAACCGTGAAGCGCGAGTAGGGCGCGTATGCCGTGCGCCGGGCTCGTCGTGCGGCGGCGCGCAGTGCGCCCCAGTCGATGTCGCGCGGGCCCGCGGGATCCGGCATACCGGTTCGCCGTCGCTAACCCCGGCCGACGACGAGGCTGCCGGAGGCGATCCGCGCCGTGTAGTCGTCCAGCTTGGCCGTGGTGGTCGCATCGAGGGTGCCCCCGCTGGTGGCATAGGCAAGGCCCTCGTCCCGAAGGCCGAAGGTGCGCCTGGTGACCTTGCCGTCGCTCTTGAAGGCGAAGATGGCTTGGTAGACGGCCGTGTCGGCTCGGTTGACCAGGGAGGTGAGGATGACCGGCCGCCAGCTCGGGTCGGGCACCGTGAGGTACTGGTCGGTGCCGGTGCCGATCGCCAGCTTGCCGGCCTCTACGGCCGCCGGGAACGAACCGGCATACGAGTCACCGGCCGCCGTGAACACGATGTCGGCGCCACCGCGGTACATGGCCTGCGCCGCCGCCTTGGCGCCCGCCGCGTCGTTGAGGCCCTTGGTGCCCACGCCCGTGTCGAGGCGCATGTCGTCGATGACGATGTTGGGCGTGATCTGCCTGGCCCCTTGGGCAAAGCCGGCGGCGGTCGCGTTGCTCACGACCGACTGGTTGGCCCCGACGAAGCCGATCTGGTTGGTCTTGGACTTCAGCGCCGCGGCGACCCCCATGAGGAAAGCGCCCTCATGCTCGGCAAAGCTCAGGACAGCGACGTTGCTGTAGGCGCTGGGGTCTCCGTCGATCCGAACGAACTGCACCTGGGGGAACTCCTTGGCCAGCACCTCCATCGGCGCGGAGTACCCGGCTCCGACTCCGATCACGGGGTTGTAGCCCTCGGTGACGAGCTGGCGCAGCACGTTCTCGCGGCTGGTGCCCTGGGCATCCGGGGCGATCTCCTTGGCGTCGACCCCGAGCTCCTTCGCCGCCTTCTCCAGGCCACGCGAGGCCAGCTCGTTCGTGCTCCCCGGACCGCGTCCACCGGTGTCGAAAGCCAGCCCAACTTTCGGCGAGCGCCCGCCGCCAGTGGGTAGCGCTGTGGCCTGGGTGGGGCTGGGGGTCGGCCGAGCGGGACTGTTGCCGCAGGCGCCCATGGCGAGGGCGGCGACCGTGACGAGCACCACCGCCCGCATCGGCAGAGGCAAGGACAACTCCTCCCCACGGTGCGGACGCGCCTGGCTGCCCTGCCAGCCGGGGGGAGCGTAACCCGCGACGCTGTGCCGTTGCGCCGCCCTCTGCGAACCGGCAGGCAAAGCGTTACCGACTCGTCACTTGCTCCTGGCGCGCCCGTCGCACCTGGCGACGACGATCCCCGCCAGGACCCGCGCGCCGGCCCGCACACTGGACTCGTCGACGACGAGGTCGCCCTGGTGCAGGTCGTAGGTCGGTCCGCCAGGGGTTCGGGTGCCCAGGCGCCCCATGGCGCCGGGCACCCGCTGCAGGTACCACGCGAAGTCCTCGCCGCCCATGGACTGCTCGATCGGGACGTCCACCAGGCCGGCGGCCGCGGAGGCGCGGCGCAGCACGTCGACGGCCGCCCGGGTGTTGACAACCGGCGGCACGCCGCGGACGTGCACGACGTCGGCCTGCACGCCATACGGGGCGACGACCGAGTGCACGAGCTCCTCGACGAGCGACCCGGCGCGCTCCCAGGACATCGTGTCGAGCACGCGAAGCGTGCCGTCGAGGGTGCCCTCGGAGGGGATGACGTTGGGTGCCCCGCCCGCCTGCACCATGCCCCACACCAGCGAGGCCCCGGCGCGCGGGTCAAGGCGGCGCGAGAGCGCAGCCGGGACCTCCGTGGCCACCTTGGCGAGCGCGAACACCAGGTCCTGGGTCAGCTGGGGGCGCGAGGTATGCCCTCCGGAGCCCCCAAGCCGCACCGTCACCCGGTCGGAGGCGGCCGTGAGGGCTCCGACCCGCAGCCCGATCTGCCCGGTGTCGAGGGCAGGGTCGCAGTGCAGCGCGAAGATCTCGTCGACATCGTCGAGCCACCGCGAGTCGCTGATCGGCTGGGCGCCGCCGGGGATGACCTCCTCGGCAGGCTGGAAGATCAGCCGGGTGGCGACACCAGCGTCGGTCAGGGCACTCGCGTGGGCGGCCAAGGCGAGCCCGGCACCCAGGCAGGCTGCGACATGGACGTCGTGCCCGCACGCGTGCGCGACTCCGGGGACCGCAGAGGCATAGGACAGGTTGGTGCGCTCGGTGACCGGCAGGGCGTCCATGTCAGCGCGCAGGCCAACGCGGTATGCCGCATCGCCCGGGCCGATGTCAGCGACCAGGCCAGTGCCCGGGAGCCGGTTGACCGTGATCCCCGCATCGCCCAGCAGCGAGCCGACCCGCTCGGTGGTCTGTGACTCCTCGAAGGCCAGCTCCGGGTGGCGGTGCAGCTCCCGCCGCAGCTGCACCAGCACCGGAAAGAGCGCATCGACTCGGCCCAGCACGGTGTCGTCAGCGATGGAGGGGGTCACGAATGGGTCATTCTAGCGTGGCGCCGAGTCGCCTCGGGGGCGTTGCGCAGAGCGGCTTCGATCGCCTCGACGTGACCCGACCGAGCCCTAGAACGGGTCGCTCGGGATGTAGCCGCCCCACACCTCCCGCAACGCGTTGGCGACCTCGCCGCCGGTGGCCCGCAGGCGGAGCGCCTCACGCATTGGGTAGAGGACGTTGTCGGCGCCCTGGGCCGTGTCCTGCATGGCCAACAGCGCATCCTTCACCGCGGCGTTGTCCCGCTCGGCGCGCAGCGTCGCCAGCCGCTCCCGTTGCTCCATCTCGATGGCCGGATCGACCCGCAGCGGGTCGTACTCCTCTTCGACGTCGAGAGTGAAGCGGTTGACCCCGACGACGGTGCGGGTGCCCTCGTCGATCTCCAGCGCGACCCGGTACGCCGAGCGCTCGATCTCCATCTTCTGGAAACCCTGCTCGATGGCGCTCACCGCGCCGCCTCGGTCCTCGACCGCCTGGATGAGCTCCAGGGCTGCGTCCTCCAGCTCGTCGGTCATGGACTCGATGACGTACGAGCCGGCGAACGGGTCGACCGTCTTGCAGACATCGCTCTCGTAGGCGATGACCTGCTGAGTGCGCAGGGCCAGCCGCGCGGCCTTCTCGGTGGGCAGCGCGATCGCCTCGTCGAAGGAGTTCGTGTGCAGCGACTGCGTGCCGCCGAGGACCGCGCCCAGGCCCTGCAGGGCAACCCGGACCAGGTTGACCTCCGGCTGTTGCGCGGTCAGCTGCACGCCGGCCGTCTGGGTGTGGAAGCGCAGCATCTGCGACTTGGGGTCCTCGGCGCCGAACTCGTCCCGCATGATGCGCGCCCAGATCCGGCGCGCGGCGCGGAACTTCGCCACCTCCTCGAGCAAGGTCGTGCGCGCCACGAAGAAGAACGACAGTCGCGGTCCGAAGTCGTCGATGTCCAGGCCGGCAGCCAGGGCCGCGCGAACGTACTCCTTGCCGTTCGCGAGCGTGAAGGCGATCTCCTGCGCCGGCGTCGCACCGGCCTCGGCCATGTGGTAGCCGGAGATGGAGATGGTGTTCCAGCGGGGCATCTCCTTGTGGCAGTAAGCAAAGGAATCGGAGACCAGCCGCAGGGATGCCTTCGGCGGGTAGATGTAGGTGCCGCGTGCGATGTACTCCTTGAGCACGTCGTTCTGGATCGTGCCGTTGAGCTGGTCGCCCGCCACGCCCTGCTCCTCGGCGACCAGCTGGTAGAGCAGCAGCAGCGTCGAGCCCGGCGCGTTGATCGTCATCGACGTGGAGACCTTGTCCAGTGGCAGCCCCTGGAAAAGGACCCGCATGTCGTCGAGCGAGTCGATGGCCACACCGACCTTGCCGACCTCGCCGGAGGCGATCGGGTCGTCGGAGTCGTAGCCCATCTGCGTGGGCAGGTCGAAGGCGACCGACAGCCCTCCGGTGCCGGCCTGCACCAGCTGGTGGTAGCGCTCGTTGGACTCCTTGGCCGTGCCGAACCCGGCATACTGGCGCATCGTCCAAGGACGCCCGGTGTACATCGACGGGTACACGCCTCGAGTAAAGGGGTATCGGCCCGGCTCCCCCAGTGCCGCGACCGGGTCGAAACCCGCGAGATCGCCCGCGGTGTAGACCGGTCGGATCGGAAGGTCGGACTCAGAGCGTGCCACAGCGTCAGCCATGCCCTGAGCGTAGTGGCGCCTGACGCTGATCTCGGATGGCCGCGCGTGCGAAATAGCCCACGCCAAGAGGCCCCCTTGTGCCGCTTGTGTGTGGTCAAAGGTGCGGTATGTCGCACGTTCGACAACACAAAGTTGCGTCCCGTGTCAGAGCAGGTCCGAACGGCCGTCGGCTGCGAGACGCTCGACCAGCGCCTTGACCTGCTGCGCCCGCGCCCGCGGCACGACCAGCACCGCATCCGGCGTGTCCACGACGACGAGGTCCTCGACCCCGACCACCGCCACCAGCCGGCCCGACTGGGCGGCAACGAGCGCGGTGG
>JBIOUP010000198.1:0-7244 GCA_044867305.1 Dermatophilaceae bacterium | reverse complement strand
CTCGTGGAGTTGTCGTGGCGGGTCCGCGCAAACTCGTGGAGTTGTCGTGGCGGGTCGGCGCAAACTCGTGGAGTTGTCGGGCGGGTCGTTCTCACCAGTAACTCAACGAATTGCTGCGCGCTCCAGGACGCATCGTGGAGCCGGCGCAAACTCGTGGAGTTGTCGTGGCGGGTCGGCGCAAACTCGTGGAGTTGTCGTGGCGGTCGGTTGGCTGGGCCCGACCCAGGGCTCGACTCAGGTGAGGCGGTGCTTGACCTCGGCCAGGCTCGGGTTGGTGGCCGAGGAGCCGTCGGGGAACAGCACCGTGGGCACGGTCCGGTTGCCCTCGTTCAGGGTCATGACCAGGTGCGCCGCGTCAGGACGATCCTCGATGTCGACCTCCCGGTACGGGATGCCCTCACGGTCCATCTGCCCTTTGAGCCGGCGGCAGTAGCCGCACCACGTCGTGCTGAACATGGTCACTGTGCCGGGGGCGGGGGTCTTGACGGGCATCACGGTCCTCGGGCTCATCGGTCTCATCAGTGTTGTCGGGTCTGCCAGTGTCGGGTCTGCCAGTGTCGGGTCAGCGAGTGTCGGGTCAGCAGGTGTCGGTCAGGAGCGGTCGGGTCAACGCACTGTCAAGGACAACCGCCCAATCCGCCCCGTTCTTCCCGGCACATCGGCTCGGATCGTCGGCTGGAATCGGGGCGGGACGGGCGGGGCTGGGGGTGCCAGAATGGCCCCATGCCCAAGTTCACGGCGAACGGCACTCCCAAGCTGGACACCCGCACCTATGAGAAGGAGCTGAGCCGGCTGCAAGCCGAGCTGGTCACCATGCAGCAGTGGGTGATCGACGTCGGCGCCCGGGTCGTGGTCCTCTTCGAAGGTCGGGACGCGGCCGGCAAGGGGTCGGCGATCAAGCGCATCACGGAGTACCTCAACCCGCGGCATTCGCGCATCGCGGCGCTGCCGGCGCCCACCGAGCGGCAGAAGACGCAGTGGTATTTCCAGCGGTACGTCGAGCACCTGCCGGCGGCCGGCGAGATCGTCCTGTTCGACCGCTCTTGGTACAACCGGGCCGGCGTCGAGCACGTTATGGGCTTCTGCACGGACGTGCAGTACGCGAGGTTCCTGCGCCAGTGCCCGTCCTTCGAGCGGATGCTCATCGATGACGGGATCATGCTGCGCAAGTACTGGTTCTCGGTGTCCGACGTCGAGCAGGAGGCTCGCTTCCGGTCGCGAGCCAACGATCCGATGCGCCGGTGGAAGCTGTCGCCCATGGACATGCAGTCCATCACCCGGTGGGAGGACTACTCGCGGGCCAAGGACACCATGATGCAGTTCACCGATCTGGCCGACTCACCGTGGTACACCGTCGAGTCCGAGGACAAGAAGGCGTCCCGGATCAACGTCATCGCCCACCTGCTGTCGACCATTCCCTACACCGACGTGCAACCCGAGGTCGTGGCGATCCCGCACCGGCCGGAGGCGATCGAGTACGACCGTCCGCCGCGTGAGTCACAGCGCTACGTGCCCGACCACGCCGCTACCTTGGAACGCCACCAGCCCAAAGGCAAGCACCAGCACAAACAGCAGGGCAAAGCCCAGGACAAGGCGCACGTAAAGCCGAAGGACAAGGCACACTCGGGCGACGGCGCCGCACAGACGCACAAGCAGGACCACGAGCCCGAGAAGCCGGCGCGTGCCCCACGCAAGGCGGCCAAGCAGGGCACCCCGGCCGGCTGACGGCATACCTGCAGCTGCGAGGGGCCGACCCGTTCATGCCAAGGGCTCGTGTAGCGGACGTGCACACCATTGCCTCGGCGTTGCCGGGGGTGAAGCTGTGGGACGAAGGCTCGGGCAAGAACCCGATCTACCAGGTGCGGGGCCGCTCCTTCGTCTTCTTCCGCAACCCGCGGCGTGACGCGGTCGACCCCGACACCGGCGAGCGGTACACCGACGTCATTGTGTTCTGGGTGGGCTCGCAGGAGGACAAGGAGGCACTGCTGCAGGCTGGCGACCCGTTCTTTACCACGCCCCACTTCGATGGGCACCTGTCGGTGCTCGTGCGGGCCAGCCGGATCGGCGAGCTGGACCGCGCGGAGCTGACCGAGATCATCCAGGACGCCTGGCTGGCCCGCGCCCCCAAGCGTCTGGCCCAGCAATGGCTGGCCGCGCAGGGTGGCGGCCCTCCCGCATAGGATCGCGAGGTCATGCCCGAGGCTCCCGGCATACCCTCGATCCGCGACGCGCCTTCGCAGGCCGACGCTGTGCTGTTGGCGCTGGACCCCGAGCAGCGCGAGGTGGCCAGCCATCCGCTCGGGCCGATGTGCGTGCTCGCCGGCGCGGGCACCGGCAAGACCCGGGCGATCACTCACCGCATCGCCTACGGGGTGCACTCGGGCGCCTATCAGCCCCAGCGCGTGCTCGCGGTGACCTTCACCGCGCGCGCGGCCGGGGAGATGCGCACGTGGCTGCGCGAGCTGGGCGTTGCCGGGGTGCAGGCTCGCACCTTCCACGCCGCCGCCTTGCGCCAGCTGCACTACTTCTGGCCCCAAGCGATCGGCGGGGCGGCTCCGGAGGTGCTACCGGCCAAGGTCGCCGTCGTGAGCGAGGCCGCCGCCCGGCTACGGATGCAGTTCGACCGCACGGCGTTGCGAGACCTCGCGGCGGAGATCGAGTGGGCCAAGGTGTCCCTGCTCACGCCTGAGACGTATGCCGGCGCCGCCCTTGCCGAGGACCGCGACCCCGCCGGGATCGACCTCACCGCGATGGCCCGCCTTTGGGAGGCCTACGAGCAGCGCAAGGGCGAGCGAGGCGCCATCGACTTCGAGGACGTGCTGCTGCTCACCGCAGGCATCCTGGACGAGCGGCCCGACATCGCCCGGGCCGTCCGCGAGCAGTACCGTCACTTCGTCGTCGACGAGTACCAGGACGTCAACGCCTTGCAGCAGCGGTTGCTGGAGCTGTGGCTGGGCGGGCGGCAGGACCTGTGTGTTGTCGGTGACCCGGCCCAGACCATCTACTCCTTCACCGGGGCAAGCCCCGATCACCTGCTCTCGTTCCCACGGCGTTACCCGAGCGCTCGCGTGGTCCGGCTGGTGCGCAACTACCGCAGCACTCGCCAGATCGTCGGGCTGGCCAACGTCGTGCTGCGTTCGGCCGTGCCCCGGCCGGGCGGGTCAACGCGCGAGGACCAGCTCGTCTTGCAGGCGCAGGGCGGTAGCGGCCCGCAGCCGACGCTTCGGGCGCACCCCGACGACTCGGCCGAGGCGGAGGCCGTTGCCGGCGAGATCCGGGCGCGGCTCGCGCTCGGTCATCCCGCAGCCGAGATGGCGGTCTTGTTTCGGGTCAACGCCCAGTCCGAGGCGATGGAGGCCGCGCTGAGCACGGTCGGCGTTCCCTACCTCGTGCGCGGTGGCGAGCGCTTCTTCGCCCGCCCGGAGGTTCGCCAGGCGACCGTCTTGCTGCGGGGGGCGGTCCGTGGTGACGACGGTGCCACCCCGCTGCCCCACCTGGTGCGGGACGTCCTCGGCGGCGCCGGGTGGTCGCCCGAACCGCCCGCGTCCGGCGGGGCCGTCCGGGAGCGGTGGGAGTCGCTCAGTGCGCTCGCGGTGCTCGCCGACGAGCTGGTCGCGGCCATGCCGGAGGCCCGGATGGGTGATCTCGTCCGAGAGCTCGACCAGCGGGCGGCCGCGCAGCACGCCCCGACGGTGGCCGGCGTGACCCTGGCCTCGCTGCACGCCGCCAAAGGCCTGGAGTGGGACACGGTCTTCATCGTGGGCGCGAGCGACGGGTTGGTGCCGATCACTCTGGCCGAGGGCCCCGCCGCGATCGAGGAGGAGCGGCGGCTGCTCTACGTCGGGCTCACCCGAGCGCGGCGCGAGCTGCGCCTGTCGTATGCCGTGGCCCGCAGCCCCGGCGGGAAGGCGACCCGCCGCCCGTCCCGGTTTCTGGACGGCGCCGAGGCAGTCCTGGGCGGCGCGGCGCGAGTCGGGCCGGGCGCCCGGCCCTCGTCGGGCCGGTCTGGCGGTGGGCGAGCCCCCTCGGTATGCCGTTCGTGCGGCGGGCCGCTGGGGTCGGCGCCCGCGCGCAAGCTGGGCCGCTGCGACCAGTGTCCCGCGAGCTACGACGAAACCGTCTTCGAGGCCTTGCGCACCTGGCGGCTGGCGGTCGCCCACGCGCTGGCCCTGCCGGCATACGTCGTCTTCACCGACGCGACCCTCACGGCAATTGCCGAGACCAAGCCGGACTCCCTCCCGGCGCTGGCGGGCATCTCCGGGGTGGGGAGGCGCAAGCTGGAGCAGTACGGCGCGGCAGTGCTGGACGTGCTGGGCGGTGCCGAGCCTGAGCTCACTGCCGCGCAGACAATCGCCGCAGCGGGATTCGGCGAATCTGGTGCTCCGTAGGGCAGGGAACCCGCCGGTCGAGGTGATATCGCTGCGAGTTCCGACGCTGCGAGTTCCGATGTGTTCCGATGCGGCGTCACACCGACTCGCAGGTGGGCGGCGGGGCAGCTGTACCGACCAGGGCCACGTGAGGCGCCTCGCCGATCAGCCGAGAAATCCGATTGTGCCCGCTGCCGCGGCGGGTTTACCCTCGATGACGTTGTGCGCAGGTGTATCTCCATGCCTGCCGGGCTGCTCTGGATTAGGACGGAAGGAGGGTCGGCCTGATGAAGAACGCCACGATGACAATCGGCACGCACGGTTGCGTCCGGACCGGTGACAGCTACCTGATGGACGCCCGACTTCGCGTCCCGGCACCCACTGACCTGACGGTTCGGGGAACCACTGTCTTCGCCGTCGGCATCGAGTACCCCAGCGCCGATGTCCTGAGTTCCGCTTCCAAGAGACCACCTGGCTAGCTCAGCCAGATCGGTCTCACCTTCAGGCCGCGGAACCCGACACGGGATCCGCGGCCTTCGTGTTCCCCGCGAACGGCCACCGCCAAGAACGAGTAGCGAGACCTGAGATGACGACCCAGACCACGGCGAAGCGTCCCGACCGGGGACTCGAGGCCAGCAGGAGAGGCGAAACGGCGACCCTCACCGTGGGAAGCCGGCCCGACCAGGAGGTGAGACCGATGCAGTTGAGTGCACTGATCGACGGCCAGACGGCAGCGCTGTCCGCCGGTGCGAGCATCCCGTGCCGGGAGCACAGCGCGGAGCTCTGGTTCGCCGAGACTCCGGCTGACGTCGAGGCCGCCAAGTCGCTGTGCGGCCCCTGCCCGGCCCGCGCGTCGTGCCTCGCCGGAGCCCTCGCCCGGCAGGAGCCCTGGGGAGTCTGGGGCGGCCAGCTGCTCATCCAAGGCGCAATCGTCGCGCGCAAGCGGCCGCGGGGCCGGCCACGCAAGAACGACATCGTCGCGGCGTGACCGGACCGATGAGTCGCCCGAACGAGAACCTCCGTCCGCGCCCGCGGACGGTCCCAATGCAAACAACGTCAAGGAGCAGGAAATGAGCAGCTTGAGTAAGGAACTGGCCCGAGAACACGTCGAAAGCCGGCTGCGATCGCAGCAGCGTGTCGGCGTGCGCCGGTCCGCTCGGTTGATCTCCCTTGAGATCCGCCGGTCGCGACACGCGCTCCGGTGACCAACCACGTTCGGTCATGCCAACCGCGTCGAGTACCCCTCGAACACCAGCGGTTGGCATGACCGAGCCACGAGAGGGCGTGGACGGCATACCCTGATGGAGTGCAGGCGCGGCTGAAGCTCACCCAGGACCCAGCGGCCGATCAGGTGCTCAGCACCGACGCCTTCGCCTTGCTGACCGGGATGCTGCTGGACCAGCAGTTCCCCATGGAGCGGGCCTTCGCCGGCCCAGCCAGGATTCTTGAGCGGTTCGGCACGCTGGATCCGGCGAAGATCGCGGCCGCACCGCCCGACGAGTTCGCCGACCTGTGCGCCACCCCGCCGGCCATTCACCGCTACGGGCGGTCCATGGCGGGGCGGGTCCAAGCGCTCGCAAGCCATATCTCCCAGCACTACGACGGCGATGCGGAGCGGCTGTGGACCACCGCGGACACCCCCACTGAGCTGCTCGCTCGCCTTGGCGCGCTGCCCGGCTTCGGGCCGCAGAAAGCCCGGATCTTCGCCGCGTTGCTCGGCAAGCAGCTGGGAGTGCGGCCGCCGGGCTGGCGCGAGGCGATCGGCCCGTATGCCGAGGACGGCTCGTTCCGGTCGGTGGCCGACGTCACGGACCAGCAGTCGCTGGAGCAGGTCCGGGCGTTCAAGAAGAGCCAGAAGACGCCGGCAGGGACATCGAGCGCGCCATGACCGAGGAGCCGAAGGTCTGCGCAACCTGCGGGAGGTCGCCCGCCGCGGAGGAGCCCGCCGACCTCACCTGGAGCCACGGCGTCGAGCACGGCCGCACGATGTGGACCTGCCCGGAGTGCAGCCGCCAGCACCTGCGCGAGATCGAAGGCAAGCTCGACTCCGAGTGGTGGTGACGCCTCTCAGCTCGCGGTCCGAGGCGGGCGCGCCGCCCGACTGGTGGTCCGTGGCTTGGCCGGCTTGGCCGCGGGTGCGCCCTTGCGGCCAAGGGGCGGCAGGTTGGCGCCCGGGATCAAGGCGTTGACGATGGCTCGGCCCGGCACGGTGCTGTCCAGCTGGCACAGCACCCCGATGCCGCCGAGCCAGACGCGGTGGATGAGGAAGTACTCGCTCGGAAGGTTGAGCCGAAGGCCCACCGTGTAGTTGGGCTTGCGCGGGTCCTTCAGCTCGGCGAAGACCCCGCGCATCCACTCGCGAGTGAAGTGGAACGAGTCGACCCGCAGCGGGGCGATGAACGGCTCGATGTAGTCCAGCAGCCGTTCGGCGTCCACGTCGATGCCCTCGCGCACGAACCCGATCTCGCGCAGCCCCGCGAGCGTGCTGGCCGCGTCTCCGTCGATCGCCAGAGTGAGCAGTCGGCCCATGTCCGACGGCAGCCCGTGCGGCAGCTGCTTGACCGCGCCGAAGTCGACGACGCCGAGCCGTCCGTCGGGAAGGAGGCGGAAGTTGCCCGGGTGCGGGTCCGCGTGCAGCAACCCGACCCGGTCGGGGCCGGACAGCAGGAACTGCATGTAGAGCAGCCCGGCATCGTCGCGCTCGCGTCGGGTGCCGTCCACGATGATCGAGGACAGGGGTCTGCCCTCGATCCACTCGCTGACCAGCACGCGTTGGCTGTGGGCCAGCACGTGCGGCACCCGCACGCGAGGGTCGCCCTCGTATGCCGTGGCGAACGCTTCCTGGGCAGTGGCCTCCAGCCGGTAGTCCAGCTCCTC
>JBIOUP010000197.1:0-11238 GCA_044867305.1 Dermatophilaceae bacterium | reverse complement strand
CGTGCCCTTCGCCGACTACGGCTTCAACAAGGCGCATGCCAAGGCATACGCGCTCATCTCGTACTGGACGGCATACCTCAAGGGCAACTACCCGGCCGAGTACATGGCCGCGCTGCTCACCTCGGTGCGTGACGACAAGGACAAGTCCGCGCTCTACCTGGGCGAGTGCCGGCGGATGGGCATCAAGGTGCTGCCCCCCCGACGTGAACTCCTCCATCGGGCACTTCGCCGCGGTCGGCACCGACATCCGCTTCGGCCTGGAGGCGGTGCGCAACGTCGGGCACAACGTCGTCGAGGCGATCATCGCGGCCCGTGAGCAGAAGGGGCAGTTCAGCTCCCTCAAGGACTTCTTGGCCAAGGTGCCGGCGCTCGTGTGCAACAAGCGCACCATCGAGTCGCTCATCAAGGCCGGCGCCTTCGACTCCCTCGGGCAGACCCGCCGAGGCCAGCTCGAGGTGTACGAGCTCTACGTCGACGCCCTCGTCGAGGTCAAGCGTCAACAGGAGCACGGACAGGACACCCTGGACATCTTCTCGTTCGGCTCGGTGGCCGCCGAGGTGGCCGACCACGGTGCGGCCGACGCGTTCGACGGGCTGCCGCCCATCCCTGGCGGCGAGTGGGACAAAGCCACCTTGCTGGCCTTCGAGCGCGAGATGCTCGGGCTCTACGTCTCCGACCACCCGCTGTTCGGGATCGAGCACGTCCTGGCCCGCTACGCCGACACCTCGATCGCCTCGCTCACGGGCGAGGAGGCGCAGCCCGACGGGACGCCCGTCACCATCGCCGGCCTGGTCACCGGCCTGCAGCTCAAGCGCACCCGCAAAGGCGACTTGTGGGCCATCGCGACGGTCGAGGACCTCGACGGCGCGATCGAGTGCCTGTTCTTTCCCACGGCATACCAGACGGTCGCGGCGACGCTGCGGCCCGACTCCGTCGTCTGCGTCCGCGGCCGGGTGAGCAGCAGAGACGACGGGATCGCGATCTTCGCCCAGGAGCTGACCTTGCCGGACGTGCAGGAGGGCCCGCGCGGCCCCGTCGTCGTCTCGATGAGCGTCCGTCAGGCCAGCGGCGGCCAGGTCGAGCGGTTGCGCGACATCCTCGGTCAGCATCCGGGGGTCACCGAGGTGCAGGTTCGGCTCACCCAGCCCGGCCGCTCCACGCTGCTTCGCCTCGACGACACCTACCGGGTCACCCCGTCACCGGCGCTCTACGGTGACCTCAAGGCGCTGCTCGGCTCCGGCTGCCTCGCGTGAGCCGCGTTCGGCGGCGCCACGCCCATCCCTGCTCGACAGGAGCGGGTGCGACGCTCCAGCGTGGTCATCGCTCTTTCCAGCCCGGCAGACGACGGGAGCGCAGGCAAAGTCGAGCAATCCGGCCCGGTGACGGCGCTCGCTGTCGTCTAATGGAACCGGCGTGGTTCTCACACCACGCCACTGGCGCCGGCTGGGTTGGGGAACCCTCTGCGGGACAGGCCGGTGCCTGCGGCTCACGGTGCGGCCTTCGAGTCGTGCCGTCATACGGGGGGATTGACAGTTCGATGACGCATACCTACACGCTGCGGCTGCTGTCGGTCGTGGCGATCGCCGCGGCCGGCCTGGTTTCGGTGCTCGCAGTGAGCTCGGACACGATGGGCGCCGGGGTGGCCCTGCTGAGCGTGGCTCTGATCGTGGGCGGAGTGACCTTGCTACTGGCCCAACGGCGCCGCTACACCGGTCGGCACCGCACCTGACCGCAACCGTCGGCGCGCCGGAGCACACTAGGACAATAGAGTGACCCGGTGCATCCCCCGCGCGCACCTCGCGAGCCGGTCACGCGCACGGTCCACGGTGACACCGTCACAGACGACTACGCCTGGATGGCCGAGCGCGATGACCCCAGGCTGCTGGCCTATCTGCAGGCCGAGAACGCCTACGCCGCCGAGCGCACCGCTCACCTGAGCCCGCTCGTCGACCGGATCTTCGGCGAGATCCGCTCTCGCACCGTCGAAACCGACCTGTCCGTCCCGGTCTCTCACCGCGGGTGGTGGTACTACACGCGCACGGTCGAAGGCCAGGAGTATGCCGTGCACGCGCGGGTGTCGCAGCGGGACTGCCCGTTGCGGCCGGTTCTGGACGGCGGCGCAGCCCCGCCCTGGGAGCAGGTGCTCCTCGATGGGAACGTCGAGGCGGCCGGCCAGGACTACTTCGCCCTGGGGGCCCTGGACGTCAGCCCGGACGGGCGCCTGCTGGCCTGGGCGGTCGACACCGAGGGCGACGAGCACTACGCGCTGGCGATCCGTGACGTGGCGAGCGGCCGGATCCTCGACGACTCGGTCCAAGACATCGCTGCCGGCACGGCCTGGTCGCTGGACGCCAGCCACGTCTTCTACCTCCGTCTCGATGCGGCCTACCGCCCGCACCAGGTGTGGCGCCACCGGGTGGGCGGCCGGCCCGACGACGACGTCCTGGTGGTGAGCGAGCCGGACGAGCGGTTCTTCCTCTCGCTGGGCACGTCCAAGGACGAGCGGTGGGTGCTGGTCGAGAGCTCGTCGAAGAACACGTCCGAGGTGCGCCTGCTCGACGCCGCTGAGCCGACGGGCGAGCCCCGCCTCGTCGCGCCACGGCATACCGACGTTCTTTACAGCGTCGAGCCGTGCGGTGACGGGCTGCTCGTCCTCCACAACAGCCGGCGCGACAACTTCGAGGTCGCCTGGGCGCCCGAGACCTGCGCATCGGCGCACGAGTGGCGGACGCTGGACCTCACGGCACCCGACGAGCTCGTGAACGACGTGGAGGCGTTCGCAGGGTTCGTGGCCGTTTCCCTGCGCCGCGAGGGGCTGACCCAGGTGCGGATCGTGCCGCGTCTGCATCCCGGTCCCGAGGGGTTCGGCGAGCCGCACGACGTGGTGTTTCCGGGAGAGTGCCGCCGCGTGGGTGTGGGCTCGACCCCCGACCCGGCCTCGACGACGGTGCAGGTCGTGCACGAGTCGATGAGTATCCCCGCAACGGTCTACGACTACGACGTGGCCAGCCGGGAGCTGACCCTGCTCAAGCGGCGCGAGGTGCCCGGCTACGAGCTGGACACCCTGCTCGAGTGGCGCGAGTGGGCGAATGCCCCCGACGGGTCGCGCGTCCCGATCTCGTTGGTCCGCCGGCGAGGCGTCGAGCCGGACGGCAGTGCGCCGGGGGTGCTCACCGGGTACGGCGCGTACGGGTTCAGCAGCGACCCCTCGTTCTCGGTGGCCCGCCTGTCGCTGCTCGACCGCGGGGTGGTCTACGGCGTCGCCCATGTTCGGGGTGGGACCGAGCTCGGATGGGACTGGTACCTGCACGGGCGCATGGAACACAAGGAGAACACCCTGAGCGACTTCCTCGCCTGCGCCGAGCAGGTCGTGCAGTCCGGTTGGGTGGCAGCGGATCGCCTTGCCGCACAGGGAGCCTCGGCCGGTGGGATCCTCATGGGCGCCGTCGCGAACCGGGTGCCAACTCGGTTCCGGGCGATCCACGCCGAGGTCCCGTTCGTCGACGTGCTGACCACGATGCTCGATGGCTCGCTGCCGCTCACGGTCACCGAGTGGGAGGAGTGGGGGAACCCGGTCGCCGACCCGACGGCATACGAACGAATCAAGGGTTACTCCCCCTACGACAATGTAGCGGCCCAGAACTACCCCGCTTTGCTGGTGACGACGAGCTTGCACGACGTGCGCGTCTTCGTCACCGAGCCGGCCAAGTGGGTGGCCCGCCTGCGTGCCCTGGCGACGTCGGACCCCGCGACCCGCCCGATCCTGTTCCGCACGCAGCTGTCGGCCGGACATGCCGGACGGTCCGGCAGGTACCAGGCGTGGCGGGAGCTCGCCTGGGAGTATGCCGTGCTGCTCGACCTGCTCGGGGCTGGTGATCTGGGCGTTGTCCCCGAGTCTTCAGAGGTACAACCGAGCACGGAGGTGTGAACGAGCGCTAGAGCGCACCCTTTCACCTCCGCGTTCGGTTTTACCTCCGGAGGCAACCGCCCCAGACCGAGGCGCGCCCATCCCGCCCTAAACTGAACGGCATGTTGTCCCGCACTGACCTGCGCGGCCTGCGCCTGCAGAACCGCACTCTGCGCGAGCTGTTGCCGCGCGCCGAGTTCGACGTCGCGGCCGCGGCTGAGCAAGTGCGCCGGCTCGTCGAGACGGTCGCGCAGGACGGCGCGCGCGCGCTGCGCGAGCTGTCGGCGCGGTTCGACGGGGTGACCCCTACGCACCTGCGGGTGCCGGCGTCGGTCCTCGCGGCGGCGCTCGACCAGCTCGATCCTGCCCTGCGCGCCGCGCTCGAGGAGGCGATCCGCCGGGCCCGTCTCGTGCACGCCGACCAGCGCCGCACCGACGTCACCACGCAGGTGGTGCGCGGCGGCACCGTCACCGAGCGCTGGGTTCCTGTCGAGCGGGTCGGCCTTTACGTGCCCGGCGGCCTGGCCGTCTACCCCTCCAGCGTCGTCATGAACGTCGTGCCCGCGCAGCTCGCCGGGGTCGGCTCGCTGGCCGTCGCGAGCCCCCCGCAGAAGGAGAACGTCGGCGTCTTCGCCGGCTACCCCCACCCGACCATCCTCGCCACGTGCGCCTTGCTCGGCGTCACCGAGGTGTATGCCGTGGGCGGCGCCCAGGCGGTCGCGATGTTCGCGTACGGCTTCGAAGAGACCGTTGAGGGCGAAACCATTGTGTGTCAACCGGTTTCGATGGTCACCGGCCCGGGGTCGATCTGGGTCGTGGCAGCCAAGCGGCTGCTCCAGGGCGTTGTCGGCATCGATGCCGAAGCCGGCCCCACTGAGATCGCGATCCTCGCCGACGCCACCGCCGACCCCGACCACGTCGCTGCCGACCTGGTGAGCCAGGCCGAGCACGACCCGCTCGCGGCCTCGGTGCTCGTCACAGACAGCGAGGCGCTGGCCGACGCGGTCGACGCAGCTCTCGAGCACCGGGTCCCTGAAGCCAAGCATGCCGAGCGCATCAGGGCGGCTCTGAGCGGTCGCCAGTCTGGTGTCGTCCTGGTCGACGACGTGCAGATGGGCCTTCGGGTGTGCAACGCCTACGCCGCCGAGCACCTGGAGATCCAGACCCGCGATCCCGACCAGGTCGCCGAGGGGGTGCGCAGCGCTGGCGCGGTGTTCGTCGGGCCGTACACGCCCGTGAGCCTCGGCGACTACGCCGCCGGATCGAACCACGTCCTGCCCACCGCTGGTGCCGCCATGCACAGCAGCGGGCTGTCCGTCCAGTCGTTCCTGCGTGGCGTCCACGTCGTGCGGTACGACGAGGCGGCTCTGCGCGACGTCGCCAGGCACGTCGTCACGTTGGCGAACGCGGAGGACCTCCCCGGTCACGGTCAAGCCATCACCGCTCGGTTCGGCGACTCGGTCCCGGAGCCGACGTGAGCGACGCTCGCGAAGCCGTCACCCGGGCTCTGCGCGAGGACCTGCACGGCGTGGCGGCATACGGCGCACCTCAGCTGGACGTCCCGGTGCGGCTGAACACCAACGAGAACTCCTACCCCGTCCCGCCGCAGGTCGCCGAAGCGATCACCGAGGCGGTTGCCGCGGTCGCGAGCGGGCTCAACCGTTATCCGGACCGGGAGTTCACCGCCCTGCGCGAGGACCTGGCCGCCTACCTGCATGCCCAGTCCGGGGTGGCGGTGGGGCCCGACCAGGTCTGGGCGGCGAACGGTTCGAACGAGGTGCTGCAGCACATCGTCCTGGCCTTCGCCGGACCGGGCCGGGTGGCGCTCGGCTTCACCCCGGCATACTCGATGCATCCGATCATCAGCCGTTCCATCGCCACCACGTGGGTCGACGGGCGGCGCGGCCTCGCAGCAGCGGGTGAGTTCGACCTCACACCCGAGTCCGCGGCCAGCCAAGTGCGCGAGCACCGCCCGCACGTCGTCTTCCTCTGCTCGCCGAACAACCCGACCGGCACGGCGCTGCCCCTGCCGGTCGTCGAGGCGGTGCTCGCCGCTGCGCCGGACACCGTCGTCGTCGTCGACGAGGCGTATGCCGAGTTCGCCCGTCCCGGAACGCGTTCCGCGCTCAGTCTGCTCGCCGGGCACCCGCTGCTGGTGGTCACCCGGACGATGAGCAAGGCGTTCGCGCTGGCCGGCGGCCGGGTGGGCTACCTCGCCGCCGCCGCTGAGCTGGCCGACGCGCTGCGCCTCGTGCGCCTGCCCTATCACCTCTCCTCCCCGACCCAGGCCGCGGCTCGCGCCGCGCTGGCGCACGCCGCCACGATGCTCGCGACCGTCGATGCGATCAAGGCCCAGCGGGACCGGATCGTCGCCGAGCTCACCACCATGGGCTACCGACCGGTCCCGAGCGATGCCAACTTCGTCCTGTTCGGCGGGCTCGCGGACGCGGATGCCACCTGGGCGGCCCTGTTGGAACGCGGCGTGCTCGTGCGCAACGTCGGGATACGCCATCACCTGCGGGTCACCGCTGGCACGCCGCAGGAGACGACGGCCTTCCTCGATGCGATGCGGGCACTCCCAGCGCGGCACCGCTACGGTGTTGGCGACCCTGACAGCGTCCCCGAAGGAGCGCGCGCATGAGCGAGACCGCCGTGCCGCACCGACGCGCCACGATCTTGCGCTCCACGAGCGAGTCCCGTGTCGAGCTGACCCTCGACCTGGACGGCACGGGGGAGTCCAGCGTCGCCACCGGGGTGCGGTTCTACGACCACATGCTCGCCTCTCTCGCCAGGCACGCCCTGCTCGACTTGCAGGTCAAGGCGACCGGCGACATCGACGTCGATGCCCACCACACCGTCGAGGACGTCGCGATCGTCCTCGGCGACGCGCTGCGTGAGGCCCTCGGCGACAGGCAGGGCATCGCCCGCTTTGGCGACGCGCTCGTGCCGCTGGACGAGACGCTGGCGCAGGCGGTGGTCGACGTCTCCGGCCGGCCCTACTGCGTGCACCGAGGCGAGCCGGCCGGGCAGGAGTACGTCGTCATCGGCGGGTCCTACATCGGCTCACTGACCAGGCACGTCTTCGAGACCCTCGCGCAGCGAGCCGGGATCGCCCTGCACGTGCGGGTCCTCGACGGGCGCGACCCGCACCACATCGTCGAGGCCCAGTACAAGGCGGTGGCGCGGGCCCTGCGGGCTGCGGTCGCCCTCGACCCGCGTGTGAGCGGCATCCCGAGCGCCAAGGGCACGCTCTCCTCGTGAGCGAACCTTCGCCGCCGATCCGGCCAGCGTTGCTGCTGCTGCGCGGCCAGCTCGACACCATCGTGCGATGGCTGGGTAAGGGGGTCACCCCGGCAGTGGTGGCCGGCTACCCGCAGGGTTGGGTGGCGGTGACCCCGGCCACGGGGGTGTCGCTGGCGGCACCTCCGTACGACGACGCGAGCAGCACGCTGCTGGCGCGTCCGGTTCCCCGTCGGCACCGGCCCGCGCTCGGCTGGCGGCTGGTCGGTCCACGGCTCATGGTGTGCGTCGTCTCCGACAGCGTGGCTGCCCGACCCGCCTGGCTGGCTTGGGACCCGGGCCACGGGCTGGTGAGTCCGGGTGGCCTGCCCGCTGGTTCTGCGGGTCAGCTGGCCCGGGCCGCCGGGGCCGCGAGCCAGGTGGAGCAGGTCCGGGCGGTCCTGCACGCTCCACACGGGCGGGCCCTCGAGGTGGCCGCCGAGCTGTTCGAGGTCCTCGGCCTGCCCGGCATGGAGGTCTTCACTGGCATGGAATCGCTCATCGAGCGCTCCGGCGCGCGACGCGTCGACCCCGACGGGCACTACGTCGCCGCGTTCGAACGCGCGGTCGGCGACGGGCGCGCGCGACGCGAGGAGCGCGAGCCCCGGTGAGCCCTCGGGTCGTTGTCTTCGACTACGGCAGCGGGAACGTCCGTTCGGCCGTGCGGGCCTTGGCGCGGGTCGGCGCCGAGGTGACCCTCACGGCCGACGGGCCCGCGAGCCTCGCGGCCGACGGGCTCTTCGTCCCGGGTGTGGGCAACTTCCACGCGTGCCTGGCTGGTCTACGCGCGGCCGGCGGCCCTCGGCTCATCGAGCTGCGGCTGGCCGGAGGTCGCCCGGTGCTCGGCGTCTGTGTCGGGATGCAGGTGCTCTTCGAGGGCTCCACGGAGCCGGCCGCGCACCCGCAGGAGGGGCTCGGGGAGTGGCCGGGCCTCGTCGAGCGGCTGAAGGCCCCGGTCGTGCCACACATGGGCTGGTCGCAGGTGTCCGTGGGGGAGGGCTCGCGCCTGTTCGCCGGGATCGAGCACGAACGGTTCTACTTCGTGCACTCGTATGCCGTGCAGGGCTGGACCCTCGAACCAAAAGGCCCGTTTGTCGCTGTTGCTCCGATCGTGACCTGGTCTGATCATGGTGGGCCGTTCGTGGCCGCCGTCGAGAACGGCGCGCTCTGCGCGACGCAGTTCCACCCCGAGAAGTCCGGGGACGCCGGCGCCCATCTGCTGGAGAGCTGGGTGCGGTCACTGTGAGCCTGCCTCGCCTGCAGCTGTTGCCGGCCGTCGACATCTCCGAGGGCGCGGCGGTCCAGCTGCAGCAGGGGGTCGCCGGGTCGGGCTGGCGGTTCGGTGACCCTTGGGCGGCCGCCAAGCGATGGCAGGACGAGGGCGCCGAGTGGATCCACCTGGTCGACCTCGACGCGGCCTTCGGGCGCGGGCACAACCGAACGGTCATCCGCGACATCGTCGGGCGGCTGGACCTGCAGGTCGAGCTGTCGGGGGGCATCCGGGACGACGAGAGTCTTGCGGTCGCCCTGGCCACGGGCTGCCGCCGGGTCAACATCGGCACCGCCGCATTGGAGGACCCGCGGTGGACCGCGCAAGCGATCGCGCAGCACGGTGAGCGGGTCGCCGTCGGCCTCGACGTGCGCGGGAGGACCCTCGCGGCACGCGGCTGGACCACCGAGGGCGGTGACGTGTGGGAGACCCTGGCGCGTCTGGACTCGCAGGGCTGTGCTCGATACGTCGTCACGGACGTCGCCAAGGACGGCATGCTTGCCGGACCCAACCTCGGCCTGCTGCGCGACGTGTGCGCCCGCACCGGGCGGCCGGTCGTCGCCTCGGGGGGCGTGTCGACGCTCGCGGACATCGCGGCGATCCGCGCGCTGGTGCCGCAAGGAGTGGAGGGGGCGATCGTCGGCTCGGCGCTCTACCAGGGAGCCTTCACGCTGGGCGAGGCGCTCGACGTCGCGGGCCGTCCGTGACCGGGCCGGTCAGCAAGCGTCAGCTGGCTCCGTCGGGCTTCCAGGACGACGACGGCGCGGCCGACCCACAGCTCGTCGCCGCGCTCAGCGCAGGAACGGCCGCCTCCCCTGATGAGGAGGCGGCGCTCATGGCACTCGTCGCCCGCTCGCGTTGGCTGGTGCCGGTCGTGGCGGTGGCCGGAGCGGAGGGTGTCGATACCGCCGTCGTGACGCTTACCGGCCCCGATGGGCAGCGCGCGCTGCCGATCTTCACCGGTGTCGACTCCCTGTCCGGCTGGGACGCCGGGGCCCGGCCGGTTCCCGTGACCGCGGACCGCGCTGCGCAGGCCGCCGTGAGTGAGGGATGTGACGTGCTCGTCGTGGACGTCGGCTCGCCCCACGTGACGGTGCTGCGCCCGAGCATGGTGTGGGCGCTCGCGCAGCAGCGCGAGTGGGTACCGGCATACCGCGACCCGTTCGTGGGGGAGTCGGTGGCGCGGGCGCTGCTCGCCGAGCCGGACGTCCGTGGGCACGCGCTCGAACCGGGACGGGCCGGTACCGGAGCGCTCGTGCTCGTCCTGAGGCTGCGGCCCGGGCTGGGCGGCGACGAGGTGGAGGCACTCGCCCGCAGGGTCGGCGAGCGGTTGGCCCTGGATGGTGAGCTGCGGGCTCGGGTGGACGAGCTGGTGTTCCGGATCACCGCCTGTTGACATCGAGCCTGCTCGCCGTCGTGATTCGGATCAGTGACCGGGTTCTTGACGCCGCCGGCGTCCTGGAGCCGGCACACCTGCGATCGATGGACGCCATCCACCTGGCCACAGCACAGCTACTCGGCGAGGATCTCGGCCAAGTGCTCACTTACGACGCTCGGATGGCCGACGCGGCCCGGCAGCTTGGTCTCAAGACCGTCGCACCCAAATGACGTCGAAGCGAGCTCTCGCTATCGTCAACGACGGGGTTGATGACCGCCGAGAAGGAGATCACCGAGGCGGAGCGAGCCTTTCGGGAGGAGCTCGAGGTCCGAACCGATGGGCTGAAACGGCCCCTTGTGGAGGCTCCTGGCAATGATCGGACTTCCTTCGCCAGGACACAACCAAACAAGCATGACAGAAGCGTTCACCAATGGTGGCGCGATTGTCCCGCGCAGTCATGGGTCGGTCGCTAGCCTTCTGCGGACGGTTGTCACCGTCGCCGGAGACGGAGGTCCAGATATGGGTGATGACGTGGCGGCAGGTCGAGCAGTTCTTCCGATTCCGGATCGGCAGCATCTGGGTCTGATCACCTATGACGCGAAGGACCCGGACACGTCGTTCCCGCCGATCGCGCCGTTGCTCCCCCCGGTAGGTGCGCCCAATGTGTTGGTCGTCCTGCTCGATGATGTCGGTTTCGGTGCCTCCAGCGCCTTTGGTGGACCCGTGCACATGCCGACCGCGGAGCGGTTGCAGCGCAACGGTCTGACCTACAACCGGTTTCACACCACAGCCCTGTGCGCGCCGACGCGAGCCGCCCTGCTGAGCGGCCGCAATCATCACTCGGTCGGGATGGGCCTGATCACCGAGACTGCGACGTCGGCACCCGGGTCGAGCGGGGTGCGTCCGAACACGAAGGCCGCCTTGGCGACGACGTTGAAGCTGAACGGCTACTCGACGGCACAGTTCGGCAAGTGCCATGAGGTTCCGCCCTGGCAGACCTCCCCGGTCGGGCCCTTCGACGCCTGGCCGTCCGGTGGCGGCGGGTTCGAGTACTTCTACGGCTTCATCGGGGGTGAGAACAACCAGTACTACCCGGCGCTGTACGAAGGGACCTCCCCGGTCGAGCCCGAACGCACGCCCGAGCAGGGATACCACCTGACCGAGGATCTGGCGGACCGGGCGATCGGGTGGGTGAAGACGCAGAAGGCGCTGGCTCCCGACAAGCCGTTCTTCATGTACTTCGCGCCGGGCGCGACCCACGCACCCCACCACGTCCCGCTGGAGTGGGCGGACAAGTATGCCGGGGCGTTCTCCGACGGTTGGGACGCGCTGCGCGAGGCGATAGTGCAGCGCCAACGGCGATCGGGTGTCGTCCCCGCGGGGGCCGACCTGACGGCCCGGCCG
>JBIOUP010000196.1:0-6190 GCA_044867305.1 Dermatophilaceae bacterium | reverse complement strand
ACATCGGGCCGCTCCCACGGGGGCACGTCGAGGATCAGCGCCCGGGTGAGCTCCTCGTCGGGCGAGAGGGCATCGAGGGAGTAGGCACCCGGAAGGTCGACGAGGTCGTATGCCGGGCCGCTCGCATCCTGGGGCCGCCAGACGCCGCGGCCCACTTCCACGGTCGTACCAGGCCAGTTGCCCATCGTCCGACGGGCGCCGGTGAGGGCGTTGAATAGCGTGGACTTTCCCACGTTCGGCGCTCCCGCGAGGACAATGACGGGCGAGCCCGTGGGCGCGACGCCTGCGGCCGCGTCAGCGTGGCATGAGGGGACGCCGGAGTGGGCGGTGGCGGAGCCGCGGCGCCCGGGCATGACACTCACCGGGAGTCCGTCCCCGTTGGCGTCCTGTCGCGGGCGTGGACCTGGATGGCAGCCACCGACTCGCGGTCCAAGGCCAGGCGCATCTCGCCGACCGCGACGACGAGTCCCCCGCCCGGCGTGCGCTGTAGAGGCGTGAGTGTGGCGCCATAACGGACTCCGAGCTGAGCCAGCCGATGCCCCATCGCTGGGCCGGCGTGGGTCTGGATGAAGACCGCTGAGCGGCCCACCGGCCAATCCCGAAGTGAGGTACCACGGCCCTGGTGCATATGGGCAACCTATGGCGAATGGTTAGCCTTGCCTTAGTGACATTGGTCCCGGCCACACGTGGCGTGCGTCACCTCCAAGCGGCACGCGGACCGGTGTAAACTCCGGCGCACTCATGTGCAGGTGCGGGTTGCAGGGGCAGGCGTTTCCGCACGGGAGCACGCACGCCGTGCTGCAGGGGAAGTCCCGTTCGACGAAAGGATGCTCACGTGAGCGAGCCAGGACCGCCTGAGTACAAGGTCGGTGACGTCGTCGGCGGATACGTCCTGACCGAGAGCGGGTGGCAGCCCGTTGCGTCGGGGCAGCCGGTAGGCGGGTACCGGATCGGCGACCAGGCCAATGGCTATGTCCTGACCGAGACCGGTTGGCAGCCACTGCCCGCCGCCCAGCCGACCCAGGAGTACGTCGCCCAGCCGACCCAGGAGTACGCGGGCCAGCCGGCCCAGGAGTACGCCGCCCAGCCGACCCAGGCGTACCAGGTCGGTGACGTCGCGGGCGGCTACATCCTGACCGAGTCCGGATGGGTGCCCGTCCCGGGCGCTCAGGGCGGCCCCGTGGAGCAGGCCCAGAGTGGGGGGCCGTACGGCGGCGGACCGGTCCGGCCGGCGTCGTCCAACAAGGTCCTCTACTGGATCCTCGGCGGCGCAGCTGCCGTGGTGCTCCTCGTCGTCATCGGCGTGGTCATCGCCGTGCGAAGCAGCGACAGCGGCCCCACCACGTCATCGAGCACCGCGACGGCGAGCCGGACCACGACTCGATCGCCGTCTCCCACGACCTCGGCCACCGCGAGCGTGCAGAACTTCGCGTTCGGCCAGACGGGCACCCTGACTCAACGTGCCGGTCGAACGTCAGGCGAGGTGAAGATCGACGCTCCAGTGCCGTTCGCGCCGACCAACCAGTTCGACAAACCCGAGCGTGGCCAGTTCGTCTACGTCGTCGTCACGCTGACTGCGACGGGGTCGGAGCCGTTGCCGGTCAGCAAGTCTGACTTCACGGTCGTCCTGCCGGATGGTCAGCGGTTGCGGAGCGCGTTCATTGCAGACCCGCCCAACAGCGCTCCTGCCGAGCTCACCTCGGCGAACCTGAACGCCGGCGAGAAGGTCACCGGATCGGTCGTCTTCGACGTGCCGCCCAACACGCCGCTCAAGATCGCCTACACACCCCTCGGCCAGATCACCGGCATCTGGGGCTGACCCGCACGCTGGCGCAACCTGACCTCGCCTGGCCGCGCCGGCCGTTCGCCGACAACGCCCAAGTCCGCTCGACCGTTGCCCCACAGAGGCCCTGGCGACGCTGGAACATCGCAACCGCTCCCATCGGTGCCGCCCGGCCGGTTGTCGCCAAGGCGAGAGCTCGCGAGCCAGCCGAGGCGATGCCGGTCACGCCGTTGCGTTGCTCATCTGGCGCAGCTCCCTTTTCAGCTCGGCCACCTCGTCACGAAGCCGGGCGGCCAGCTCGAAGTGCAGCTCGGCCGCCGCGGTGTGCATCTGCGTCGTCAGCTCCTGGATCAGGCCGGAGAGCTCGGCCGCCGGCAGATCGTAGCTCTTCGCGCCAGCAGCGACCCCGGCGTCGGCGGCCACCGCACCGCGGCCACCGCCCGGCATACCCGATGCCTTGCCCCGCGAGCGGGACCGACCCGAGCCGAGCAGCTCTTCGGTGTCGGCGTCCTCGCGCTGCAGCAGGTCGGTGATGTCGGCGATTCGCTTGCGCAGCGGCTGTGGGTCGACGCCGCGTTCCCGGTTGAACGCGACCTGCTTGGCGCGGCGGCGGTTGGTCTCGTCGATCGCCTGTTGCATCGAGGGGGTGAGCTGGTCGGCATACATGTGCACCTGGCCGGTCACGTTCCGGGCGGCCCGGCCGATGGTCTGGATCAGGCTGCGGGTAGAGCGCAGGAAGCCCTCCTTGTCGGCGTCGAGGATGCTCACGAGCGAGACCTCAGGCAGGTCGAGACCCTCGCGCAGCAGGTTGATGCCGACGAGGACGTCGTACTCGCCGAGGCGCAGCTCGCGCAGCAGCTCGACCCGGCGCAAGGTGTCGACCTCGGAGTGCAGGTAGCGCACCCGGATGCCCTTGTCGAGCAGGTAGTCGGTGAGGTCCTCGGCCATCTTCTTGGTCAGCGTGGTCACCAGGACCCGCTCGTCGCGTGCCGCGCGCGCCCGAATCTCGTGAATGAGGTCGTCGATCTGGCCCTTGGTCGGCTTGAGGACGACCTCGGGGTCGACCAGTCCAGTGGGTCGGATGATCTGCTCGACCGGAGGCCCCGACCTGGTCAGTTCGTACTCGCCCGGCGTAGCGGACAGGTAGACGGTCTGGCCGATGCGCTCGAGGAACTCCTCCCACTTCAGCGGCCGGTTGTCCACGGCCGAGGGCAGCCGGAACCCGTGCTCGACGAGCATCCGCTTGCGGGACATGTCGCCCTCGTACATCGCACCGATCTGCGGCACCGTCTGGTGCGACTCGTCGATGACGAGCAGGAAGTCCTCGGGGAAGTAGTCCAGCAGACAGTTGGGCGCGCTGCCGGGCGGGCGGCCGTCGATGTGCCGCGAGTAGTTTTCGATGCCGTTGCAGAAGCCGAGGGTCTGCATCATCTCGATGTCGTAGCCCGTGCGCAGTGACAGCCGTTGGGACTCGAGGTGCTTGCCTTGCTTGTCCAGGGTCGCGAGCCGCTCGGCCAGCTCCTCCTCGATGCCGGAGATCGCCCGTTTCATCCGCTCCGGGCCGGCGACGTAGTGGGACGCGGGGAAGACGTACATCTCCTCCTCTTCGCGCACGATCTCGCCGGTGAGGGGATGCAACGTGTAGAGGCGTTCGATCTCGTCACCGAAGAACTCGACGCGCACCGCGAGCTCTTCGTACATCGGGATGATCTCGACCGTGTCCCCACGCACCCGGAACGTGCCGCGCGTGAAGGACAGGTCGTTGCGGGTGTACTGCATCTGGACGAACCGCCGCAGCAGCAGGTCGCGCTCGATCTGCTCGCCCACTCGCAGCGGCACCATCCGGTCGATGTACTCCTGCGGGGTGCCGAGACCGTAGATGCACGACACGGACGCCACGACGACGACGTCCCGGCGCGTCAGCAGCGAGTTGGTCGCCGAGTGCCGCAGCCGCTCGACCTCCTCGTTGACCGAGGAGTCCTTCTCGATGTAGGTGTCGGTCTGCGGGATGTAGGCCTCGGGCTGGTAGTAGTCGTAGTAGGAGACGAAGTACTCCACGGCGTTGCGGGGCAGCAGCTCGCGAAACTCGTTGGCCAGCTGGGCCGCCAGCGTCTTGTTCGGTGCCATCACGAGGGTGGGTCGCTGCACCTGCTCGACGAGCCACGCTGTCGTGGCGGACTTGCCGGTGCCGGTCGCCCCCAGCAGCACAATGTCCTTCTCGCCCCGGTTGACCCGACGGGCCAGCTCGGCGATGGCCTCGGGCTGGTCACCGCTCGGCTGGAACTCGGACACCACCTCGAAGGGGGCGACGCTGCGCTGCAGGTCTGTCGTCGGGCGCATGCCAGCAGGGTACGTCGCCGCACCGACACCGGATGCCGAGTGCGCCTCGGCCCGGTCCACCGCTCTGGCGCCTCGGCGCCGCTCTTGGCACCCCCGAAGACCACTACCAACCCTCTGCAGCGGGTGAGAAGCGACGGGAGAGGGTGGAGAGCGGGTGGTTTGTCACCGTGGTCCGTCGATGGCAGGCTCAGGGCGTCCAGCCCACCTCGCGTGTCCAGGTCATCACCCGATCGTATGCCGTGTCGAACCACGCCTGCTTGGCTCGCCGGTAGTCCCGGGCTCGCGGATGCTGCGCGGCAAGGCGGCCCTTCGCTCCGGCATACGACTCTCGATCGGCAGGGATGGCACGCAGCCAGTCGCGGAACGCCAAGGTGAAGTCGTGCCCGGCCGAACCGGTCTCGCGCACGTGCACGTGCACCACCCGCCCCGGGTCGGCCCCGCCGTAGAACCGCTTCTCCCAGCCGGCCAGCGGCGCACCCCGGGGCGGCGGGTCGGACTGGTGCTCTTCGGCGAGCAGGTAGCCCGCCTTCCGCATGGCGGCGCGGAAAGCGGGCTGGTCCGCGTCTGTGAGCCGCCGCACCCCCACCTGGATGTCGACCACGTCCTTGCCGGGCAGTCGCGGAACGCTGGTCGACCCGACATGCTCGACCCGTACCCCCAGGCCCGCAAGGGCGGCCGCAATCCGGGCCACCAGCCGGCTGCCCTGCGCCGCCCAGCTCGCGTCCGCAGCGACCAGCTCGAGCGTCTCCGCTCGATGGACGCGTATGCCGTGCCGCAGGTTCTCCTCGTATGGCAGCAGCCGCTCGTGCCAGAGCCGCTCCACCTGCGCGCGGGTAGCGCGCCGGGAGCCGTCGTTGTCGACCCACAGGTCGGCCGCCGCCCGGCGCTGCTCGTCGTCGGCCTGGGCGGCGATCCGGGCGCGGACGTCTCGTTCGGGCAGACCTCGCTGCTCGACCAGCCGCTTGACCCGGACTCGCTCGCTGGCCCCGACCACCAGCGTCAGATGCTCGTGAACCCACGACCCTCGCTCCACCAGCAGCGGGAAGTCATAGACGTCGATGCGGTCTGGCGGCACCTGGGCACGCAGCTGCGCGGACCGGCCGGCGATAGCCGGGTCGGTGATGGCCTCGAGCGCGAGCAACCGTTCAGGAGCGGGGAAGACGATCGCCGCGAGGGCCGGACGGTCCAGGGTCCCGTCCGGCCGGATGACCTGCGGGCCGAACTCGGTCGCGATGGCGGCGAGCGCCGGTTGCCCGGGCTCGACGACCTCGCGCGCCACCAGGTCGGCGTCTGTGACGATTGCCCCGAGCTGGCGCAGCTGGGCAGCCACGGATGACTTGCCCGACCCGATGCCGCCGGTGAGCCCGAGCCTCAGCACGGCATACTCAGCCGCCGGTGAGCTTCTCCCGCAGAGCCGCGAGGGCCTCGTCGGAGGCGAGCGTCCCGCTGGAGACCGGCACGCTTTCGGCTTGCTCGTCGGTCGTCGCCGACGAGTAGGAGCTCGGGGCCTCGCCCGCCGCAACAGCCGCCTCCGCGTCGGCCTTGGACGCCGACTCGACCTGGGCCTTGTGGGCCTCCCAGCGCGAGTGGGCCTCGGCGTACTGCTTCTCCCACTTCTCGCGCTGGGTCTCGAAGCCGGGCAGCCACTCGTTGCTTGCCGGGTCGAAGCCTTCGGGGTATTTGTAGTTGCCCTGCTCGTCGTACTCGGCAGCCATGCCGTAGAGCGTCGGGTCGAACTCCGACGTCGGGACGGACGCGTCGTTGGCCTGCTTGAGCGACAGCGAGATGCGCCGGCGGTCCAGGTCGATGTCGATGACCTTGACGAAGATGTCGTCGCCCACCTGGACGACCTGCTCGGGCAGCTCGACGTGCCGCTCGGCCAGCTCGGAGATGTGCACCAGTCCTTCGATGCCGTCGTCGACCCGCACGAAGGCACCGAACGGGACGAGCTTGGTCACCTTGCCGGGCACGACCTGACCGATCGCGTGGGTGCGGGCGAAGTGCTGCCACGGGTCCTCCTGGGTCGCCTTCAGCGACAGGGAGACCCGCTCGCGGTCCATGTCCACG